>NZ_VILC01000061.1:0-26431 GCF_009712065.1 Aphanizomenon sp. UHCC 0183
AATGGAAATGCCATAACAGTTAAAGAAGATGGTACTCTGGAAGGAGCAGCAGATCCTCGTGGTGATGGTTCTCCTAGAGGGTATTAAGGAAGAAGAAGTCAGAAGCAGCCAGAAGAAGAAGCCAGGGAATAAATTCCCTGTCTAAAAGCTAAAGTCGGTTTTAACCGACTATTGGAAATGACGAAATATTACATTTATCTTCATCAGGTAAAAAGTCAATAAAATCCTGTACATCCTTAAATCCTGGACATTATCTCGACTATGGCTACGCCACGCAGGCTATCGCTCGATAACCACCTGATTCTGACTTATTTACTAAAAATCCGATAATACAACCAGGTGCTAAATTCTTTGAGGGGAAATAGTAAATAAGTCAAAGGATTTACTGTGACAATAATATTTCTAAAATCCCGTTTGGCAAAAAATAAAATACCCTGTGCAACCTGATTTGCTGACATCACACCATAGGGATTTAATTGACTTTTGAATGGACCTAAAATTAATTTGCGAATGACACAAGTTTGATCTAATCTTTTGAGGGTGACAATATCCCCTAATGCTCTTTTACTGAGTTCATACAAGGGACTTAAGGCTGGGGAAACTTCCGCTTCTGAAGTATTTACCCAAATTTCTTTGGTGGCTTTGTCTTGGGGTCCTGTGACGGTTGCAGAAAAGACATCTATCAGTTCCAAAGCGGAAAAGGTGTTAACTTGATAGGAATTTTGAATGGCGCTAGAAGTTCTATCTCCATACACATTAATGCCATGATTGATAATGAGAATGTCAACTTTATTTAAACTTTCTTTTAGTTGAGTTTCATTACCTAATTCCCATTTTACAATTTTGACCCGCTCTTGAATTGCGATTTTTTCAGGATTGGTTGTTAATGCCACAACTTTAGCATTATGCTTTAATAATTCTGCTGCTAATGCTTGTCCTAATGCACCGGAAGCACCTGTTAAGGCTACGGTTTTACCTTTGAGAGAAAGTCCTGTTCCTAGTATTTTATCCACTAGGGGAAATACACCACTATAGTAAGCATTAACATCATCAAAATGATGCCGCCAATGATAGGTTCTATTTACCCACCAAACGGAAGGAATTTTGTCTAATGCTCCGGGTAAATGATTGTAATCTGTGTCTATTGTTCCTTGAAAATATCGCAGTGATGCACCGTATAAAAAGGTGACAGCATAAGCGACTCCTAACCACAATCCCCATTGATGCGCTAGTAAGGCAATTATTGTTAAGATGATTACTAGGATGACTGATTCGACAATATCGTGATACAACTGGGAATCTACGTAGGCTTTTTGCGAAGTTAAAGTTAAATCTCGACGGTACACAGCATGATGTTTATTGTGCCATTTTGCTAACCATGTTATTTGATGGCACAAAGCATGATAAGCATCTCTGACAACTTCCGCCAGTAAGAGGGAGGAAAATCCCCAGGTTGTGAACTGGATACAGTTGTTTACTAAAACCGAGTCAATAGTTAAGCTTTGAGCCAAAATCATCATCTTTCTGGTGATACCTCTTTTTCTTAATTAAACCAAGTTATTAGTACGTTTGTGTATTTTTCCGTAAGTATTCAGTTATAGCACTCCTGTATACCCAGATCCCCGACTTCTGACATTAATTTATAATTTGCGGACACAACAAATAAAAGAAGTCGGGGATCTTAGATTTTTCCTGATCTATATCAATGGTTATATCAATCCCTGATTTGCTCAACTAATCGCTGTTCTAGCAAATCCAATAATCCATCTACATCTTTTCCTATTTCCTGAAAACAAGTTTCTGGTGATGATTTGGGGGCAAATTGAATTAACTTAATTTCTCCTTTACCAATACCAATCATAACTACTTCTGTTTCGGGTTTGTTATTATCAATAATTCCTAAGATCTCTTGGAGACGATTTTCAACTCGCTCATTGAGTTTTTCTATTTCGGATTGGGGACAATAAACAAAATGGGGAGTTGGTTGTAAATCAATCCCGATAGTTCCCTGACTATTACCATTTTCTAACCACAATCCCCAAAAAAGTGCGGCTAGTTCTAACTGATTGTTTTTGACAAATCTATCTAACTGTCCTCGCCATTTATTCTCTGCTGTTTCGGGTTGGGGAATACTAAACATGATGATTAATTGGTAATTTTATTTTTGTTATTTTAACCGAGATTGCACACGCCACAGACTTGTATAAATGCCGTTTTTCTCTAATAGTTGTTCATGAGTTCCGGCTTCGACTAATTTGCCATGTTCCATGACATAAATGCAATCAGCATTGCGAATGGTGGAAAGACGGTGAGCGATCGCTATTGTGGTCCGATTGACCGTAATTCGTTCTAAAGAACGCTGAATTGCGGCTTCGGTTTCATTGTCTACCGCTGAGGTAGCTTCATCTAGGATGAGAATTGGTGGATCTTTTAATACTGCGCGAGCGATCGCAATCCGTTGTCTTTGTCCCCCAGATAACTTTTGCCCCCGTTCTCCCACAATTGTCTCATAACCTTGGGGCAAACTCATAATAAAATCATGAGCTTCGGCTATTTTCGCCGCCATGATAATATCTTCATCGGTAGCGGTAAAAGTCCCATAGGCAATATTTTCTCCCACTGTACCATGAAATAAAAACACATCCTGACTCACCAAACCAATAGCGCGGCGTAGATCTCGCAAATTTAATTGTTGTAAATCAATTCCATCCAAAGTAATTTTTCCATTTTGCACCTCATAAAATCGCAGCAAGAGTTTAACTAAGGTGCTTTTTCCTGAACCTGTCGAACCCACAATTGCAATTGTATTTCCTGCGGGAATTTCTAAAGATAAATTGTGAATAATTGGGTTTCTATTGTGATAAGCAAAACTCACATTTTGAAATTCCAAAGCCCCGCGAATCATATCTATAGGTAAATCAATATTTCCGGTATGAATTGCCATCGGAGTATCCAACAAATCCATCACTCGATTAGTAGAAGCCATTGCCCTTTGATATAAATCAAAGGTATCTCCTAACCTGGTTAATGGCCACAGTAAAAGCTGGACTAAAAACACCAAAGAACTATAAGCACCTACAGCCAATCTGCCTTCTACTGCTGCCATCCCGCCAAATAATAGCAAGATGGTAAAAGCGATTAAAATGAACATCCGAATAATCGGAATATAACCCGCAGATAAAGCGATCGCTTTCGCATTACTTTGACGATAAGCATTACTTTCTGATTCTACCCGCGCGGCTTCATAAGCTTCTGCTGTAAAACTTTTAATAGTGGTAATCCCACTCAAATTATTAGATAATCTGCCATTTAGTAACCCTACTTTTTCCCGAACTTCTGCATAGCGAGGAGCTAGAAATTTCTGAAAAATTATCGAACCAAAGAGAATAAATGGCATAGGCAAAATTGCCATCCCAGCCACACTAGGAGCTAAAATAAAAAACGCAGTCCCCACAATAATAATAGTAGTAGTGACTTGGATAATATCATTTGCGCCCACATCCAGAAACCGCTCTAATTGGTTAACATCATCACTGAGAATAGACATTAAACCACCGGTACTGCGTTCTTCAAAATAAGCTAATTCTAATTCTTGTAAATGCTTATATGCGTCTAGCCTTAAATTATGCTGAATATTCTGTCCCAAATTGCGCCATAGTAACTTATAGGCATATTCAAACAATGACTCCAACACCCAAGTAATTACCGTCAACAAGGATAAAATCAGAAATTGCCCATAAATATCTTTTACACCTAACCGGGCAATGATAGAATCTTGTTGCTTAACAACCACATCCACCGCAATCCCAATTAATACAGGGGGTGCTAAGTCAAAAACTTTATTGAGGATAGAAGCACCAATAGCCAGACGAATTTGTTTAATATACTGATGTCCATATTTAAATAGACGCTGGAGGGGACGAACAGAATGTTTACGCCTTTTTGATAATCGGAGAGATTTAAATGGCATAGCCACATTAATTAATAATTACTTGCAGCTAATACTACCATATAATTGAGTTGATTTATTATCAATATTGAAGCAATAGATACAGTTATCTTCCTTTAGGAACAGAAGAGATAATTTTGAGAAATTGGTAACTTGTAATTTGGCAAACTTCACTTTTGGGAATTATATTAGAAAATATTGTCGCTAAAATTATTGTTCCCAGCAGCAAACAGCAGGGTATAATAACCTTGTTAATCAACCAGATGTGCTAATTTTCAGTGAAGACTACCAATACAGCAAAAATTCCTACTAAAACTCAGGGAATATGCCATATCAATCTTGATTTTGTTTAAAAATGCCACTAATGTGAGCAAATCTCCCTCCCGAAACCAGAACCAGACGTAAAACTAGACAAATCAATATTATGTCTACTCCCAATCATCAGCAACTCTCACTCCCAGAAGCCAAGAAAATACTCAACAAATTTAACTGTCTGGATATTGCCCCCATTCTTAAACCGTCAGAAAAAGTTCCCACTCGTGAGGCATTAATTTTTCTCACCAGTCTTACCGATTATCAAATCTTAGGTATTTGTGCTGATACAGCCGAAGAGGGAATTTTAGCCATGAAAACCTATTCTCGCGCTTTGGGTTATCAAGCACCAACTGATTTACCACATCCAGAAGGACCAGTTTATATCAAATTAAATGGCAAAAATGGCTTGTGTTATCTCGATTCCTATTCTGGGCATCATCGGGGAGTGTTAGTATCTTGCCAGTCCTATCAAGAGGGAGGAGTTAACGAGATGTATGGACATTTACCCCTCGATTTATTTGTCTAGGATTTCATTTACAATCATCTGTAGGGTGGGCATTGCCCGCCCCATTCTTAATCACTAATTACCGCATAATATGAGCATCGTTACCTTACAATCAGTTAAAAAAGATTTTGGAATTAAAGAACTTTTAAAAGATGCTAGTTTTAGTTTGGATACTAATGACAAAGTTGGTTTAATTGGTACTAATGGTTCTGGTAAATCAACCTTATTAAAAATGATTGCTAGGCTAGAATCAATTGATAGTGGGCAAATTTTAGTTAATTCTGGGGCAAAAATTGTTTACTTGCCTCAACAGCCAGATATGGACGAAAATCACACTGTTTTAGAACAGGTATTCGCTGACAGTGGCGAACAAATGAACCTCGTCAGAGAGTATGAAGAATTATCTGATAAATTGGCACATTATCCCGATGATAGTCAGTTAATGTCTCGTCTTTCTAGTGTAATGCAGCGAATGGATTCTACTGGGGCATGGGAAGTAGAAACCAACGCCAAAATCATTTTAACAAAATTAGGAATTGCTGATTTTGATGTGAAGGTTGGCACATTATCAGGGGGATATCGCAAGCGCATTGCTTTAGCAGCAGCCTTGATATCAGAACCAGATTTATTATTAATGGATGAACCTACAAACCATCTTGATGCTTTGTCTGTAGAATGGTTACAAAGTTATTTAAATCGCTATCGTGGCGCACTTTTATTAATTACTCATGATCGTTATTTTTTAGATAAAGTTACTAATAGAATTATCGAAATTGATCGAGGTGATATTTACAATTATACAGGTAATTATTCCTATTATTTGGAAAAGAAAGCTTTAGCTGAAGAATCTGCCGTTAGCACTCAAAGGAAACATCAAGGGATTTTACGGCGGGAATTAGAATGGTTAAAAAAAGGACCCAAAGCTAGAAGTACCAAACAAAAAGCCAGAATTGAACGCGCTCATGCACTGCGAGATACTGAGTTTAAACAACTTAATGGTAAGGTGGATATTTCTACCGTTGGTAGGCGGATTGGTAAGAAGGTTATTGAACTCAAAAATGTTAGTAAAGGCTACAATGGTAGAACTCTAATTAAAGATTTTACATATCAATTTAGTCCAGAAGATCGGATTGGCATTATTGGTGGTAATGGTGCAGGAAAATCTACTTTAATGGATATTATGACTGCCAAAATTAAACCAGATTCTGGTAGTGTGGAAATTGGGACTACAATTCATATCGGTTATTTTAACCAACATTCAGAAGAATTGTTAACGGCGGTAAATGAAGATCAACGAGTGATTGATTATATTAAGGAAGAAGGGGAATTTATTCAAATATCCGACGGTACGAAAATCACGGCTTCCCAAATGTTAGAGAGATTTTTGTTCCCAGGAAATCAACAATATGCACCCATTAATAAACTTTCTGGGGGAGAAAAACGCCGTTTATATTTATTGCGTATTCTCATTAGTGCGCCCAATGTGTTGATTTTGGACGAACCGACTAATGATTTAGATGTCCAGACCTTAGCGGTATTAGAAGACTATCTAGAGGATTTTAATGGTTGTGTCATTGTAGTTTCTCATGATCGTTATTTTTTAGATCGGACGGTAGATAGAATTTTTGCTCTAGAAGAAGGCGGAGGTTTACGTCAATATCCAGGGAATTATTCCATTTATTTAGATTATAAAAAAGCTGAAGAAGCAGAAAAACAAGAGACACAAAAAACTGCAATTGTCGAAGAAAAGGTTGTATCTCCAGTTACAGAGACTAAAAAACGCCGCAGATTATCCAATTGGGAAAGACGGGAATTTGAAGAATTGGAAGGAAAGATTGCCAAGTTAGAAGCAGATAAAACAGCAGTAGAAAGGAAATTGGCAACTGTGGCTGGAAACTATAGTCAAGTACAAAAGCTATATGAAGAGGTGGAAACGCTGAAGAAAAATATTGATTTGTCCACAGAACGCTGGTTAGAATTAGCGGAAATGGATTCTTAAGTTATCTCGTTCCCAGTCTCCGACTGGGAATGCCATTTAGAGGCTCTGCCTCCATAATTTAGTAGTCAATGAAGGCAGAGCCTTCCGTAATTCATTCCCATACAGAGCATGGGAACGAGAACATTTTTGTGTAGGATTTATTTATGCAAATGTGTTTATAGTGAATGATGACGAATAAAATACCCCATTTTAATAATATTAAAAATGGGGTTTTATCTATTCTACGGTCAGTTAAATGCTGATGCTGTTGAGGATAAGTCTGGGTTGTAGATATTCGTAATTTACTAAACGTCCCTTGTTGCTCAACTCAATTTTTCTTTGCACCACATTCAATTCTTGCTGGAATTTATTCACAACATCGTCAGCATTGGGGTCTTCAAATTCTTCCTCTTCATAATATCCTAGTCTGTCATAACGATAGGCTGAGAGTGTGAATAAAGTTGTTAATTGGCTACTTGTTGGTTTGGCAGCTGGTAAAAAATCTATCAGTTCCTTGCGGGTACAAACGCCTTCTTTTTTAATTGGTTGATAAGCAGCCAGAGGCATATTGGGAATGAAACCCATGTATTCATATTGGGGGAAATTAACAGCAGAATGCAGAGGTCCACAAGTGTAAATGATAGTAGTAACAATCTCTACTAATTGTTTCAAAGTATCAATGCGATCGCTCATCCCCTTGACTCTACCACCATCCTGAGCCACTAATTCCCGCGCCCAAGCTTGTAGTTCGACATCTGCTGTCAAGTCTGCGGGACTCTTGTAGTAAAGCTCCAAATAGTTAAACACAAACTTGTTAATCGCGTTCCACAACAAGATCCCATCGTCCCGATAAGGATAGTGGGGCAAATTTTTCACATCATCCACACCGCGATTTTTGAGTTCTGTTGGCAGCGCAAACTGATCCAATCTCCAATCTGTATAAGCATCTACAACAATTTGCAGTGATTCTTGCAGAGTTCCCGCTAATAATTCATCAACAGGACCGCCTCTATTCACCAACCGCTGGCGACCTAAATCATTGTTGGCCAACATGAACCGGAAATGGGGTTTTAGTAATATTCTCAGCGGATGGTTCTGGGCTAATTGACGAGGAGTAACAACCGCAAAGGGTTCCATCACAAAGTGAGTCCGGCATAAATGGCTACTCATTTCATGATGATTAGCATCAGCAATTTGCACACAGGACTTGGCATAAAACCAGGTAGAAGAGTCATCAAAAGGGGTCAGCAATGGGCTGGCTTTTCCTTCCTTGGGATTGATTTGAATCGCTATAGGTACTAATTGACCACGATCTTGAAAGCCTGAACTCCGCCAACAGAAAAAGGCTAGTGGTGCTGGTAAATACTTTTTCCCTTTGGCGAAAGTGCCACCTCGAATGAACGCCAAAGGTCTATAATCAGCTACATAGAGATTTCCGGTTGCCAGTCTTTCTCTTAAATCAATAGAATTGCCAAACTTAGCTTGCAATTCTTCGATGGTAAAGGCAAAGTTGGCTGGCATTTGCTTAATCTGACATAAAACCACAGGATTCACGCCACAAAGCCGTTGTTCGGCGAAGGAATCATCTGTTTCATAATTTTTCATCACATTAGGTTTTTGCAAAACTGGAAAAAAGTCTTCATAGTCTTGCAATTCATCTAAGGGGTCCCACATAGCATGGGCTTTGACAGCCATCATATTGCTAGGAAGTTCTGCTGTCTCTATTGTCCGTTCAGCAATATACTTGGTAGAAAAATTCTCAGAGGGAGGTACGTTTTTGAGCATCGCCATAGGAGGCAAAAAATCATACCTAAATTCATACTCTTTGCGACCTTTCTCTAGGGAAGATTGGCGTTGTGTGGGATTTGGGTCATTTTGAGGTAAAAATGGCTTCATGGGACTTAATACCAGTAATTTAATTGGCAATCTATAATGCTGGTATGCAATAGACTGTATTAAATTATCTCATGCTATGATTGCGGATATCATTTTAATTTAATAAAATTTTAACTATTTTGGATAAATATGGCTTGAAATAATGCTTTTTTTGTGGACGGACATAAAAGCACACAAGAACCAGAAATTTTAACTGCTAAGGAATAAATGGTATTACTAAGTATTAATTACCACATCTTCATAAACATCTGCCATTGTCAAAGTTAAGTTATAAGTAGTGAGACAGAATTAATTACACAATTTCATTGCGTTAGCAAAGCATGGCGTTAGCCATATGGAACGAAGTGAAATGAAGCAATTCCAAGGGTTGTGATTGCTTCCCTTCGCTCGCAATGACTGTAAATATTTTTGTCCAATTACTTATCTCGTTCCTAGTACAAAACAGCGTAAATAAACCAACCATTCTAAATCCTCCAAAAGCCTATACTGTCTTCATTTTGACTTTTGACTTTTGACTTTTGACTTCCGCCTTGCGGTACTAGTCTCTGACTAGGAATGCAGTTAATGAGGCTCTGCCTCTAATATCATTGAAGTCAGAGCCTTCTAGAATTCATTCCTAGTCAGAGACTGGGAATAAGATGAATAATTGATACGTTTTTTGCGTTTGTCTGTTGTTGCCATTGAAACGGAATGTAGCATAGATTTATTATAGCAATGTTCAAGATGCTCAGATCCCCGACTTCTTAAAGAAGTCGGGGATATATATTCTGTTATATTTAAGTAACTTATATTAAAAACTTCCCATGAGCCAAACTGCGATAAATCTGATTGCTATCTCTGTTTTCCTGATGACTTTTTCCAGCCTGTTGGGACCATTAATACATCTTTCTCCCACAATACCAGCCTTAGCTACGGTGACGTTTTTAGGAATTGCAACTTTAGATAATTTCAGCTTTCAAGGTAAGGGGGGAACGATAGTATTAGATTTCGTGGCGCGATTTTCTCCAGAATATAAAGAACGGATTTTACATCATGAAGCGGGTCATTTTCTCGTGGCTCACCTGTTAGAAATTCCGGTAACTGGTTACACTCTTAGCGCTTGGGAAGCTTGGAAAAAAGGACAACCGGGACAAGGGGGAATAACTTTAGAAGATAGTGAGTTAACAGCGCAAATAGAAAATGGAAAAATTAGCGCCCAAATGTTAGACCGTTATTGTACTATTTGGATGGCAGGAATTGCGGCAGAAACTTTGTTTTTTAACTCATCTGAAGGTGGTAATGATGATAAAAGTAAGTTAACTGAAGTTTTGCGAGTTATTGGTTTTTCGGAAGCAGGTTATCAGCAAAAACAGCGTTTTCATTTGCTTCAGTCTAAAACTTTGATTCAGGAAAATTGGGAGAGTTATCAAGCTTTGGTAGCAGCAATGAGAGAACGGGTTTCTGTTGTGGAGTGTTTGGAAATAATTATCTCACGCAGAGGCGCAGAGGCGCAGAGAGAATGTGGAGAGGTTTCATGAAATGTCTCTAGACTTGTAGAATATAGGTCTTTCACCTGTAAAATTATTTTTGTAATTACTCATGTCTTCAACTCCCCAGTATCTTAGCGGTAACGATATTCGTCAATTATTCCTCGATTTCTACACCCAACGGGGACACCAACCGCTTCCGAGTGCTTCTCTTGTTCCTGAAGATCCGACTGTGCTACTGACGATCGCAGGTATGTTACCATTTAAGCCGATATTTCTGGGACAACGGACACCGGAATTTAAACGCGCTACGACTTCGCAAAAGTGTATTCGTACCAATGATATCGAAAATGTAGGACGAACTCACCGCCATCATACATTTTTTGAGATGTTGGGGAATTTTAGCTTTGGTGATTATTTTAAACCACAGGCGATCGCTTGGGGTTGGGAATTATCTACTCAAGTCTTTGGTTTCTCTCCTCAAAATCTGGTTGTCAGTGTGTTTGAAGATGATGATGAAGCTTTTACCATCTGGCGCGATACCATTGGTGTAACGGAAAAACGCATCAAGCGCATGGGTGCAGATGATAATTTCTGGGTTTCTGGTGCTACTGGTCCCTGTGGACCATGTTCGGAAATTTATTATGATTTTCACCCAGAACGCGGTGAAGATAATATTGATTTAGAAGATGATACCCGATTTATCGAGTTTTATAACTTGGTATTTATGCAATATAATCGGGATGCGTCAGGAAATTTAACC
Source organism: Aphanizomenon sp. UHCC 0183 (assembly GCF_009712065.1). Taxonomy (NCBI): domain Bacteria; kingdom Bacillati; phylum Cyanobacteriota; class Cyanophyceae; order Nostocales; family Aphanizomenonaceae; genus Aphanizomenon; species Aphanizomenon sp. UHCC 0183. Next base: position 10,873 of record NZ_VILC01000061.1, read on the forward strand.
CCGTTACAAAATAAGAATATTGACACGGGAATGGGTTTGGAAAGAATGGCACAAATCCTGCAAAATAAGCCGAATAATTATGAAACAGATTTGATTTTCCCGATTATTGAAACTGCGGCAAAAATTGCCAAAATTGATTATCATCAAAGTGATGAAAATACGAAAGTTTCTTTAAAGGTAATTGGTGATCATGTCCGTTCTGTGGTTCACATGATTGCTGATGAAATTCGCGCTTCTAATGTGGGAAGAGGTTATGTTTTACGGCGTTTGATTCGTCGCGTCGTTAGACATGGCAGATTAATCGGAATTTCTGGAGAATTTATTAACCAAGTTGCAGAAACCGCAATTTCTCTTTCGGAATCAATTTACCCAAATTTACGACAAAGAGAAACTGCAATTAAAGCCGAATTGCAAAGAGAAGAAAGTAACTTCTTGAAAACTCTTGATAGAGGAGAGAAGCTATTAGCTGAAATTATCCAAGATGTAAAACAAAAAGGATTAACTTCTATTAGTGGTGAAAGTGCTTTTACTCTCTATGATACCTACGGTTTCCCATTAGAATTAACCCAAGAAGTTGCTGAAGAAAATAACATCACTGTTGATGTTGATGGTTTCAATGCAGAAATGCAAAAACAGGTAGAACGCGCAAAAGCTGCACATGAAACCATAGATTTAACAGTACAAGGTTCTTTGGATAAACTTGCAGAACATATTCACTCTACACAATTCATTGGCTATACCCAATTAACAACAACTGCAAAAATCGAAGTTTTATTAGTTGCTGGTGTTTCTGAAGAAGCAGCAGAAGCAGGAACAGAAGTGCAAATTGTTCTCGATAAAACTCCTTTTTACGCTGAATCTGGCGGACAAATTGGCGATAAAGGATATATATCCGGTGATGGTATTTTAGTCAGAATTGAAGATGTCAAAAAAGAATCTGATTTCTTTATTCATTTCGGACGCATTGAACGGGGAACAATCAGAATTGGTGATGAAATTACCGCACAAATAGATCGGGGTTGTCGTCGTCGCGCTCAAGCTAATCATACAGCAACTCATTTATTGCAAGCTGCTTTAAAGAAAGTTGTTGATGAGGGAATTTCTCAAGCTGGTTCTTTGGTTTCTTTTGATAGATTGCGGTTTGATTTTAACTGTCCTCGCGCTTTAACCATTGAGGAAGTTATCCAAATTGAAGAATTAGTAAATAGTTGGATTTGCGAAGCTCATTCTGCTACAATAGAAGAGATGCCTATCGCCGAAGCAAAAGCTAAAGGTGCAGTAGCAATGTTTGGGGAAAAGTACGGTAATCAAGTGCGCGTGATTGATTTCCCTGGTGTTTCAATGGAATTATGTGGGGGAACTCATGTTAATAATACTGCGGAAATTGGCGTTTTCAAAATCATTACTGAAGCCGGAGTTGCTTCTGGAGTAAGAAGAATAGAAGCTGTTTCTGGGGCTGCGGTGTTGGATTATTTGAATATTCGTGATATAGTGACGAAAGACTTGTGCGATCGCTTTAAAGTCAAACCCGAAGAAATCCCCGACAGAATCACAACTTTACAAACCGAACTCCGCAACAACGAAAAAGAAATTCAAAGCCTGAAATCACAAATAGCAATAGTCAAATCTGATAGCTTATTACTGACTGCGGAAATAGTAGGAGAACATAAAATTATTGTTTCTCAACTGGAAGATATTGACGCAGAATCATTAAAAGACGCTGCGGAAAGATTGCTGCAAAAAATCGGTAACGGTGCGGTGGTTTTAGGTTCTATTCCCGAAGCAGGGAAGGTGAGTATCGTTGCAGCATTTAGTTCTGAAGTGAATAAAAAAGGTGTCCAAGCTGGAAAATTTGTTGGTAATATAGCTAAAATCTGTGGAGGAGGGGGTGGTGGAAAACCCAACCTCGCGCAAGCTGGGGGAAGGGATGCAAGTAAATTACCAGAAGCATTAGAAACTGCGAAAAATGATTTGTTAGCAGCATTAAAATAAGATTTAGATCCCCGACTTCTTAAAGAAGTCGGGGATCTGGATGCTGTCTACTACTGTAAAATTTCAAAGATTTTGTTAACTACTTCTATTAATTTTTCAGCTTTAATTTGACCTGCTTTATATAAAATAATTTGCTTATCAGCAGTAAACAGCCGATTTGGTCTGATATTGCTTGGCTGATTTAAAGCACCGAAGTTAAAATCACAATTATCCAGTTTAATAGCATATATCACTAACAGATTGACTAGTAATTTGGCAAAGAATCAGGTCATTTCCCTGAAGTGTAGCAATAACTAAAGCAGGTCTGCGTTTTGTCTGAGTTAAATCTGAGAATGGAAATGGAACAATAACAACATCACCTTTTATAAATTCTTCCATGCTGCTTCTTCCTCTGGTTTTAACCAATCTTTTTGCAGCGAAGATTCACTCATAATAGTGATTTCTAGCATCTTATTTTGTTGGTGCTTGGTTTGCAAAAACTGGACAAAATCTAAGATTTCCTGTAACACTGGTTCAGGTAATTTTTCTAATTCTTGTGTTATTTGTTCTTTAATTGTCATTTGAATTTTACCCTTTTCTAATTGTTAACATATATGATATCAGCTTCAGCAGTAATTTTATTTATATCGTTACTGCTACTTTACCTACTTGTGTAGAAGGTTCAGGTATAGGTTTTCCATCTTCTTTCAATACTTCCAAATACAATTCTACAGCTTCTTTAATTAGTTCTTCTGTTTCTTGTAAGGTATCACCACAAGCAACACATCCGGCTAAATCTGGAACATAAGCAGAATAATTGCTACCTGCCCATTCATAGACTACTGCATAATTTTTCATTGTTTGTCCTCCAGTTGTGCTTGGGAAAAAATACTCTTTCAAGTTCCTTCCGCTAAGTCTTTACTAAGTTTACCTGCTACTACCACAATACCCGATTTAATTTGATGTTTGAGGATACGATGACTACCTCTAATGCGATCTATATACCAACCATCTTCTTCCAGGATTTTGAGAACTTCTTTAACCTTCATTGTTTGCTGTCATAGCGTGATTAGTGATTTGATAAGTTAAGCGTAAAAGCACCAAGACATCAAGTATAATATCTTCAATCTACAGAATCAAAAATTTTAGTTATTTATTAAGTTAGTTTAAGGAGTTGTATGATTTATCGTCAGGTAAAAATGGAAGATAGAGAACTTTTAAAATTCTACAAAGAAGGTAAAAGGAATTTTAGTCATCATAGATTATATAACAGAAATATCGCAAATTCTGGTTCTCCCGCTCCCTTTATGATTTTCCCGGAAAAATATGGTGTAAACCCTTGTCATGATTAGGTTTGAGGCTTTAATGTTCCTCAAAAATAGCGATCGCTTATTAATTTAGATCAAACCCATGTACAGCAACGTTTTTAGACACCTAAAAGGGATGTTGGTACACAAGCATTATAAAAGTTAGCATCTGGCATTTGTTCCATTTGCTTATATAATTGAGGTGAGCGTCTACCTTCTACTTTTGGGGGAATCAAACCTTCGCAGAGAATAACAATTTTATTTCTAATTCTGCTATCTTGAATAATCTTTAAACAATGTTCTTTTAGTTCTTGCTCATTAAAACTCATATTCTTGATTAGGTTGATTATTGAATTGTTCTTGCTTGTAATTTTGGGTCTAATTCCTTAACATGAGCAGGTGTAACTGCATTACATAATTCATAGGAATGAGTTGCAAGAATATATTGATTAGTCGCACCCCATTCTTCTAAATCTCTAACTATTTGATATTGCCAATCTGGATGAAAAGATATTTCTAATTCATCCATTAATACAGTAGCATCTTCTATTTTATTATGTTTTAACCACATATATATACATAATCTTTTTAATTCTCCATGACTTAAATCTTCTGGATAAAGTTCTGTTTCATCACCATCAATTTTAAAATTGATTCCAGATAAATCAGGTTGTACATTAATTTTTTTGTTACTCAAAAGATTGTTGAGTTCATCTAATAATCTTACATAATTATTAGCATAATTTCCCCTTTGTTCTACAGCTTGTTTAAAATCATCATCCCGTGCTTTTTTGAAGGCTTCAATAAGAATATCTATTGATAGGAAGTCATAGGTAAAAAATCCAGGTAATTTAGAATTAGCTGTTTTAATTTGTTGGTAATAGTTAGTTTGATTATTTTCCTGTTTTTTAAATAGTGACTTTCTGTTATCAGGTTGTAGAAATAGGAATATTTGTGAAATATGAGCAGTTAGAAATATTTTATTTGATAATTCAATTAGTAATTTAAATATTTCATCTCCATCGAATTGACAAATAAATCTCCCTATAAAGTTTTGAGCAGTCTGAAAACTATAAATAAAGCATAAATTAATATATTTTTCTGATTTTTCCTCATAAAAACTAACTGATTTAATTTCATCATCGTCATAATCTTGTTCCCGTAATTTTAAAATATAAGATTCACTACAAATAAAAAAATCCAGTTGTACAGTTTTACTACCATCCCAAATATCAATAATAGCTAAAGTTCTTTTACCAGATTCATCATTAACCTCAAAATCATGTAGTAAGTTTTGTATAAACCCCACCCTATCAGGATTACCAGCACAATGTAATAAAATAAAAATCAACTGTAATAACGTACTTTTTCCACCACCATTTTGACTACCAAGGGGAAAAATACGCGGAGTAAATTCCTTCTCAAAACTAATATCTACATTTTTTAAAGCCCGAAAATCAGGGACTTGGATTCTTTGTAAGTGCATAAATCAATATAGTGGTTGAAGCTTTTCAGTATATCATACTATAAATTATTTAATATTGGTATATAAGTATATAATTATGGAGATAATTATGAAAACATTGAAAATCATAAATAGAGTGCATTATGGCTTTGTGGAGACTTTATTATCATCTAGTTTGGACAACAAAAGAGCATCAGCCACTAATTATCAATGATATAGAAGCAAAAATTTACAGTTATATTATTAGCAAAGCTGATGAACTTGAAACCATTATTCATGCTATTAATGGTACAGAAAATCATATTCATATAGTAGCTTCTATTCCTCCCAAGATTTCTATTTCTGAATTTGTGCAAAAAGTCAAAGGTAGCAGCACTCATTATATTAATAATGTATTTTCCCCACAAGATATGTTTGGTTGGCAAAGAGGCTATGGTATTTTTTCGTTAGGGAGGAAACAACTCAGAATTCATTCTGAGGCGGAATTGGGGATGAAGATTGATGTAAATGGGATTTTCAAGCCTGCGTGGGAATAAATCATCAAAACGCAACAACCCGCCTGGGAATGAATTCCCAGTCTAATAATCAAAGCCGGCTTAAGCCGACTATAATATTTTCAGTCTGTAGGTTGGGTTGACGCTCATGTTACCCAACATCAACAACAATAATAAATGTGTTGGATTGCATTTCATTTAACCCAACCTACAAACTAAAACCATAAATAATATTACTAATTTAATTTATAAATTAGCCGTTATCAAAATCTTCTGAAACAGATTCTAGATCGTCCGAAGCCTTTAAAAGATCATCCCAACTATCTGGAGGATTACCACTTGCAAGCATTTTAGTAAAAATGTTGTATGGATCTGTTTTTGCTCCCTCTTTCCGAAGCGAATTTTCATCATTTATCCAAGAATAAATAATAATTTTTTCCGTACTGCTATAACGAAAGAATAAGCGGAATCTTCTATTAAATTTAGCTCGAAACCAATGCTTTTTATCTGTTCCTAATGTTTTACCTTGCCTAAATTCTGGTGCGCTCGGATCTTCAGGTATTCGCCTAAAAATAAACTCATTAATATTGTTGAGAAACTTTGTAGCTGGATGTTGCTGATATCCTTCTGGATTTCTTTCTTTAAGTTCCTCAACTTGAATAATCAATTTTTTATATTTTTCACCGAAGGCAGGATGAATTTTTAATGTCCACCCATTAACATTCATACAAACATGAAATCCTCTGGGAACTCTTCATCAAGATCAACTTCCATCCCTTCCGTAAGCAATGAGGCACGACGACACACATCTTCTGTAAGTGGTTCAATAGTGCTGGGATTTTTCTTGATATCTCTAGCAAGGAAATCTAAGAACGCCTTTACAAAAGAATGCTTTTCCATATTTGGAGACAATATTCTATTCATTCCTAGTTTTTCTCCCTTTTTCTGATAAACAACTATGTACTTGTTGGAACGATTTACACCTGTACGATAAGAGTTTGCATTGTTACGAAGCTTCACTTTCATTACTTACAATGATTTATATACCCATTCTCAATAGTACCATATTTTTCTGAAAAAGTCTGTACGTTGGTTTGACATGAAGAAACCCAACGTCAACCAAAAAGCATTATTAATTTAAGTTATTTTGATACCAATTATTGAATTTTTTCCGGGCTGCGTTTTAGCAAGTTTTAACGCAAGATAAACTTCTTGAAAAGAACGTCCATAACCTATAGAACAAGTCAGACCAGATGTAGTAGATTTATAAATTTTTTGAATATTTTTTAGCATATCTTCATCTATATAACCCTTAAATAATAAATCATCTCCAGCAGCAAAAATTACTGAATTTTTTGTATTACTGCGAATGAATTTACTAATTTCATTAATTGCCTTTACAATTGATTCACTAATTTTTTTAAATTTATTTTCACTGGTAGAATTCACAAATAGTTCTTCTAATGCTTGTCCTGTATTATCACCATCTAATCCATAATATAAAATTTCAGATTGGTTAATATCAGATAACGTTATAATATTAACTTTTTTAGGCTGTTGAATGACTGGATCACTTGAATTATCTGACAGAAGTATTGGATATATTACATCAATATAAAATTCTATAAAAGGGAAAGACATTTTCAACGCTAAGTCGGCTTTAAATCTTTCTGAATCAGTCAACAACTTACCTTTATGTGTTGTACTATTTCTAAGATATAGCATAAAATCATTAAATTTTTTGAAAAATTCTATATCAAAGTCTTCAGGAGGGTTGCTTTCTATCTTTGAACTGATCGTGTTGAGTTTTTCTCCAAGTGTAGTTTTTTTAATTGGTGAACTTATTTCATGAATAAATTTATTTATTAATAAACTAATTAAATCTTCAATACTAGAAGAAATAGAAGAAGCTGCTATCCTATATATTGCATTATCTTGTTTTATATCACCTTGTAGTTTAAGCTTAACAGATTGGATAAGATTATCTTTGAAAAAATTAAAATCCGCATTTTTTTGATCAATTGCAATATACTTATTAGTATTATTATCAATAATTTTTGGTTCTTCGGTTATTTTTATGGAAAACCCGGTTCAAAATCATTGAAAGCCCTATTGTGTAGGCATTTCATTGAAAATATGGAAATAATTGTTTATAACCCTTGTCCCGTAAGGGTTTTGTTATCACCAATCCTCAATCACCATAAAAGAGACGCAAGAGCCTTATTTTTTTGTATCTAACTATTTCGGAAAGATTTAGGTATGCAATCGTATCAATATCTGCACTATTTGGCGTAGATATATAACTGGACAGAAGTATATCAATGGGTAAAAATCCTCTGTCTTTGGTTAAATTAGATAATTGTATCACGTCAATCATATATTGGTGTTTAATATCTAAAACATATGAGACTATAGAAAAAAGATTTTTTTGTATAGCAGTACCATTACTTAAATCCACCATTAAATTAGAATCATCTGGTACTGATTTTATAACCTGCTCAATTGCATTGATAAAATTCTTAATAGATTCGTTGGAATAATTAATATCTACGATTCTAGAAATAAATAAAGTTTCTTCTATGCCATGTTTTTCTAAAACATCTATCCAATCAGTTTTTTCTTGTAACTGTTTTTGAGATTCTTTAGAATGAAATATACTCAAAACGGCTTGATTGTTTGATTCTAAACGTAGGGGTAAAGCATGAGCTAAACCCCTACACATCTGGGTTTTTTGTCATTTGGCAAAAGTTTAAATCTCACCCGTGTTTAGTATATATAAATATTGAATAATTTTTTACCAAACACCTCTAAAGACCTATGATATGCAGCAAGTATAGAATTTGCAAAAGTATATTGGTTTGTATTACCTAATACAATAAGATTTGCCACAGGGTACTTCTCCTTTTTAATCTACACCTATTTCAGGCTTACACTTATACTATAGTAAAAATATAGTATACTTGGTCTTATTTTGTTACTAATCTTAGAATTTTGTATTCCTAAAATCTAACATACCTTTAAGATACAAGGTTGGGTTGTATTTCATTTAACCCAACCTACGAAAAATATTAACCCAAAACGAAATTTACCAACTTACCAGGAACAACAATCACCTTCTTGATTTCCTTCCCTTCAATATAACGCTGTGCAACCTCAGACTCCCGCGCATATTTTTCCAATTCCGCTTTGTCAGATTTTGAAGGAACTTGAATAGCACCGCGAGTTTTACCCATAATTTGAATTACCAAAGTAATTTCATCAGCTATCAAAGCCGCAGGATCAAAACTTGGCCAAGTTTGGGTATGTACAGAATTTTTATTCCCCAACAATTGCCATAATTCATCACCAATATGGGGTGCAAAAGGCGCTAACATAATCACCAAAGTTAGAATCCCTTCCGCGTAAATTGGCGAATTATGACAATCAGCATCAGTTAAGGCATTACTTAACTTCATTAATTCCGAAATAGCAGTATTGAATTGATATTCATCTACCACATCTTCCGTAATTGCTTGAATCGCAATATGAATTGCCCGACGCAAATCTTTTTCCGCTTTATTTAACTTATCAACTTCGGCTTTTTGCTGACAAACTCCCGCAGCAGCATAATCTGTCACCAACCGCCAAACGCGATTTAAAAAGCGGAATTGTCCCTCAACATCAGCCTCATCCCATTCTAAATCTTTTTCAGGAGGTGCTTTAAATAAAATGAACATTCGCGCCGTATCAATGCCATATTTATTAATTACATCTTCCGGTGCAACACCATTGCCTTTTGATTTGGACATGGTAGCATAGAGACGTTGTAAAGGTTCTCCAGTTTGTGGATCTACAGGATTATTAGCATCAACTAAATTTGAAGGAATCCATTTATCCTTACCACCTTTATTCGGGTTCATGTAAGTTAAACCTTGTACCATTCCCTGAGTTAACAGCTTTTGAAATGGTTCATCAAAGTTAAATAAACCTCTATCTCTTAATACTTTGGTGAAGAAACGCGAATACAATAAATGTAAAATTGCGTGTTCAATTCCCCCCACATATTGATCTACAGGCATCCAATCATTTACTTTACCAGAATCAAAAATCTTTTCCTCATTCTTGGCATCAGAATAACGCAAGAAATACCAGGAAGAATCAATAAAAGTATCCATTGTATCGGTTTCCCGTTTCGCAGGAGTACCGCAAGTTGGACAAGGCACATTTACCCAACTTTCCAATTGTGCTAAAGGTGAACCACCACGGCCATTTAATTCGATATCTTCCGGTAATTGTACAGGTAAATCTTTGTCAGGGACAGGCACAATTCCACATTCAGGACAGTGAATAACAGGGATAGGTGCGCCCCAATAACGTTGTCGAGAAATTAACCAATCTCTAAGGCGATATTGTATTCTTAATTTACCAAAATTGTGTTTTTCGGCAAATTCGATAATTGCTTTTTTCGCATCTACAGAATTCATGCCATTGAAGTCACCAGAATTAACTAAAATTCCTGCTTCTGTATAGGCTGATTTTAAAGTTTCTTCTGCACCAATTTCCGGGACAATTACCACTTTAATAGCTAAATTCTGTTCTTTGGCAAATTTGAAATCTCGGACATCATGTGCCGGTACACCCATTACCGCACCTGTACCATATTCATAGAGAACATAATCTGCAATCCATAGGGGTACTTCTTCCCCAGTGAAGGGATTCACGACTTTCCCCCCCGTAGGAATACCCCGTTTTGGTTTATCTTCGGCTGTTCTTTCTAGCTCGCTTTGGTTGCTGACTTCCTTGATAAAGGCTGCTACTGCTGCTTTTTGTTCTGATGTGGTAATAACCTGAGTTAAGGGGTGTTCTGGAGCTAAAACGACGTAACTCACACCATAAACAGTGTCGGGACGGGTAGTATAAACGCCGATTTTTTCATCTAAGCCGACAATAGGAAATTCTAAATAAGCGCCTGTGGATTTTCCTATCCAGTTGGCTTGCATTAATTTAACTCGTTCCGGCCAACCTGTGAGTTTATCTAAGTCATTTAATAATTCTTCGGCGTAGTCGGTAATCTTGAAAAACCATTGACGTAGTAATTTACGTTCTACTATTGCTCCACTACGCCAAGAACGTCCTTCGTTATCAACTTGTTCGTTTGCTAATACAGTTTGGTCAATGGGGTCCCAATTCACTGCGGCTTCTCTTTGGTAAGCTAAACCGGCTTGTAAAAATTGCAGAAAAATCCATTGCGTCCATTTGTAATAATCGGGGGAACAGGTAGCAAGTTCAGTTTCCCAATCTAAGGATAAACCCAGACGTTGTAATTGTTGCCGCATTTGGGCAATATTTTGATATGTCCATTTGGCAGGGGGTACACCTCGATCAATGGCGGCGTTTTCTGCGGGTAGTCCGAAAGCATCCCAACCCATTGGATGTAATACCCGATACCCTTGCATCCGTTTGAGGCGGGCAATCACATCTGTGATTGTATAGTTTCGTACATGACCCATGTGCAAGCTACCGGATGGGTAAGGGAACATGGAAAGCGCGTAGAATTTTGGCTTATTTGTATCTTGAGGTGTTTTGTCTAAGCCAAGTTCTGACCATGTTTTTTGCCATTTTTCCTCTATTGCGGCTGGTTGGTATAACGTTTTTTGGGGGGACTCCACAACTAAAACTCCTAATGCTGTTAGCTAATTTCGCTATTGTGGCATAATCTCGACTGCCGCGAAGGTATTGTGGCTAGAAATTAAATGTTCCACTCAATGTTCCACAAAAATTCGTTCTTAGGCAGGTTCTTTAACTAACGCGCTTTTTAGATAACTGGTTGATTTTGCCGACGTTTCTCCTTGAGAATCATCTTGACACCACCACCAGGACCTAATAATAAGCCTTTGCGAACAGGCTTAACTGGTTCGGTTTCCGCTAATTTTAGATGCCAATTAGATAGCACTTTTGCCAACACAATTTTCATTTCAAATAATGCAAAAGCCATGCCAATACAGCGACGATTACCACCACCAAAAGGTAAATATTCAGAAGGAGAAAATTGCCGTTCTAAAAAACGCTCTGGCTTAAATTGTTGAGAATCAGGATATAAATCTTGGCGATGATGGGTTAAATAAATACAGGGAACGACAATAGTTCCCGGCTCAAATTTTTCACCTGCAATTTCTAATGGTGATTTCACCAAGCGATTTAATCCTAACATTGCTACTGGATATAAACGCAGTGTTTCTGAACAAACAGCATTCAAATAAGGCAATTTGAAAATTGCATTTGCATCAGGAGTTTCACCCAAGCTATCCAATTCTGCTAATAGCTTTTCACGGACTCCTGATTGAGAATGAATCCAATATAGAGCAAATGCTAAAGAACTGGCTGTAGTTTCATGACCTGCGACTAACAAAGTCATCAACTCATCACGTAATTCTATATCTGTCATTGCTTCTCCAACTTCATCACGAGCAGCCATCATTAAAGATAGAATATCAGTCCGAGATGGATCTGGTTGTAATTGCCTTTCGTGAATTTCTGCATAAATGATATCATCTAGCTCTTGACGTAATCTTAAAAAGCGTCCCCAAGGACTCCATGCACCTAAATCTCGTCGCAAGAATGGAAACATAATCATTGCTACCCTGAACAAAGGTCTTTTGGGATTGAGGATAGCCATTAGATTTTGTTTGAGTTTGTCGTAACGTTCCCCATCTTTTAGTCCAAATACAGCTTTTAAAATTACCTGAAAAGAAATTTCTTGCATAGAAGACAAAATTGGAAAAACTTCCCCAATTTGCCATTTACTAGTTACTTGCTGAGTAATATTATTAATTAATTCACCATAATTTAGCATCCGTTCCCCATGAAATTGAGGAGTTAATAATTTTCGCTGCCTTTGGTGAGTTTTGCCTTCTAAGGATAAGAGAGAATTTGGTCCTAAAAGCGGCACTCCCGAACCTGCGGGCGTACCAGAATCTAGCTGTTTGGGGTCTGTGGTAAAAATCTGTTGAATCCCTTGGGGATTGCTTATAAATACTTGTGGTTTAAAAAGTGGACCGATTGTTAAGGTGAAAGTATCACCATAATTTTTGGCGCATTCTTCCAGATATCCCAAAGGGTTTTTTAACCATTGGAATGTTTGTATCCAAGGGTGAGTATTCGGTCTATTAGGTAGTTTTAAATTAGACATTTTGATAAATTTTCTATTGTTCTAGATAATTCAGAAAAATCGGCGGGGATGAGTTCACGATTCTAATTGAGAAATCGTTTTCATTGTTAATTCCTGCACATTATTAAACACTAGCTTTGCCCCAGCTTGTATCAGCTTTTGTGTATAAGCTTCACTAACTGCTGTTGTTTCCTGAACGTGGGGAGGTAATACTCCAACACCTAACCAAATCCGAGAATTATCTATGGCTTTGGCTTTTTCTACAGTGTGCATATCTGCTACAGTATCACCTACATAGACAACTGTTTGTTTTTGATTATTACCATTTTCTAAGATGTTAATAGTCGCAAAAAGTCCGGTAGGATCTGGTTTACCGGGTGCGTCTTCCATAGCAATTAGGATGGGAGATTGTAAACCTAAGCGTTTTTCTAAAACGTAGTTAGCACTCAAGCGAGTAGCACCACTAAAAAACCCCCAAGCAATACCAGATTGCGTGAGTTCTTGAAAATAACTAGGCTGTGCTAATAAAGGTTCATGACAAATGTAGCCGTTCCAATTTTCGGAGTCTGTACCGCGATAACGACTTTGAAAATAAGTGATAATATCTTCATAATCTAATTGGAGTTGTTCTCGCTGTTGTCCTTGACTGACAAAATGGCGGTAAATTAATTCTTGGGAGGCTTCCCAATCGTTATTCCAAATTCCTTCTGATTTGAGGTTGTCAATGTCTGTGGGTGTGGGACGATAGGCTTGGGAGGTAAAATGTTCGACTGTATCGGATATTGCGCGACGATATGAACCGCTAACGTCACGAATTACCCCATCTATATCAAATACAACTATTGCTTTTGTGTTTGCGGTCATGACAGAAACTAGAAAAGGAGGATATATAAAATTCTATAGTAATCCTAATTTGATTTTTGGTATTGCTGATTAAATGTAGGGCTTACGCATTGACAAAGTTTTCTAAATATGTAATGTGGATTTTATCTCTTGTAGGGTGCGTCAGACCCAATAATTTGGTAAAAAACAGATTTCCTCTATCTGACGCACCCTACTCAATAAGTTATTCCCAAAGCCGAAAACGACGCAATTTCCTTCATTCATATGATGGTAAGTTAGTGAGCGTGCGTAAGTCCTAAAATATATGAATATGTCTCACGCCAAGGCGCAAAGGCGCAAAGAATTAAGGTTGCAAAGGTTAAATTTACCAATTTCATCTTTTTTCATCTTTCCATTCAGTAACAGTAACGCCTGATTTCTTAATTCCCATAGATAAGTAGTGAGACAGAATTAATTACACAATGTTATTGCGTAAGCATTGCGTAGCGTTAGCCATATGGAACGAAGTAAAATGAAGCAATTCCAAGGGTTGTGATTGCTTCCCTTCGCTCGCAATGACTGTAAATATTTTTGTCCAATTACTTAAAAGGCTAAAAACTGACAATGCTGATATAATAAGGCTACAATTGCGATTAAATCAGTGGCAAACAATATAAAGTATGGTAACTATCGTTGTCCTGATTAACATCTTTATTTCTATTATGCTCTTTCATTTAGCTGAACAATTACGAAAAGCAAAAAATAGTCTAGCATTGATAACAGATATATTTAATCAATATGAATGTGCTAGTTATGCAGCTTTACATAGGTTACCAGATAATATTTATTTAGCTAAAAAAAAGATTGCAAATCTCCATTTAGAGAACCAACTTTTTAAACAAAAAATCCAACAATTCCGGCAAATTCTCAGTCTCATTGTCCTGGTTAGGCAAATTTCTCAAGGATCGTTCCCGTTTCCATATCTAAATTTGAAAAATCCGAGTAAACTAGGATAGAATCTCCAGAGTCATCAATTATGCTTAAGCGTTCTAAGTTCGAGACAACTCAGTCTCAAATCATGCACCGTGCTGAGGAATTAATTAGTGCTGCGTCAAACCGCTATCGCATTACCGTACAGGTGGCAAATCGTGCTAAACGGCGACGTTATGAAGATTTTGAAAATAACGAAGATTCTATCATGAAGCCTGTACTCAGAGCAATTATTGAAATGTCTGATGAATTAAATCAGCCAGAAATTATCGGTGAATTGTAATTTAAGGAGTCAGGAGTCAGGAGTCAGGAGTCAGAATATTTGTTCACATTTTGACTTTTGACTTTTGACTTTTGACTTCCGCCTTGCGGCGCTAGTCGCCCTACTTCTAAGTTTGGCGGTATTTTGGGTAATGTAAATGAAACAGCAAAAACTTTTGATAGGGCAATTTTTTTCACCATTTATCATTACTTTAATGTCGGTGATAATAGTTGTTTTGGGAATAGGAAATACTAATTTATTGCATATTGCACCCGCAGCCGCGCAAATATTTACTCCTAGCGATGTCTGGCAAAAAGTATATCAACAAATTCCTGATTTTCCCCAAGAAAACCAATATGTTAGTAAAGTAACTGGAAAAATTGTAGCTACAGATACTTTGGCTAGTCGCCTAATTCGCTATCATATTTATAATAAGGGTAGATCCCCAATTTATCGCCTGGATTGGAAACTGACTTTGGCTGATTATTTGGATGCGAATGAGACTATATATGTTGATAGTTATCCAGGCAATGGCATTTTAACACAAAATCCTTTAGTTGGCGATCGCATGGTAATTAGTAAACTTACCCGTCGTCAAAGAAACAACCTTGTCCAAGTTTTAGTCAATATTTTTAGTCCCCCTGCTCAAAAGATGTAACTTTACCAGATATGGTGGATAAAAATTTAGAAGATCTAATCGTCAAAATTGCGAAGAAGGTCATTAAAAAAGAACTTAAAAATGGCAATTTAGATAATTTACCAATTATTTCTACTGAATCTAATCATGGATTGGATAATTGGCAAAATCCAGACACAACAGAGGAAGTTATTGATGATATCCAAATTATTCCTTACACTAGATTACCTGATCAAGAAGATATAGAACTTGAGCGTAAATTACGAGAACTCAAGTTTAAACAGGAGTTGAGAAAAGATTGGATTTCCTTTTTAGTGAAAGATGTAATTGTCTATTCTACAACTATGATTTTTATTTTGGTACTTATTGGTTTTTATCTATTTCGGATTAATTGACATTCAGAGGGAACAGGGAACAGGGAATAGAAGTAAGTAATTGGACAAAAATATTTACAGTCATTGCGA
>NZ_VILC01000062.1:0-25895 GCF_009712065.1 Aphanizomenon sp. UHCC 0183
CCATATAGAACATATATATGGTAATTGGAAAAAATTATATTCTTTAAATCAAGATGAACAAGAATTGATTAAAAAATGGATATACAAAAATAATGATAATGAATTTGTAAAAATGGTTGCTGCTCGTGGTGCTGAAAATTTAGTATTAGAATACTATAAATCTATTGGATATGATGTAGAAGATATTTCGATTAAACAAGTTGAACATCCTTATGGTGGTGATTGGGAAAAATATGATATTAGAATCACAAAAGAAAAACAACCTATATATTTAGATGTTAAAAATGCTAGATCATCTCAAAATTCAAAGGTTTACTCCTCATTTTGTGTTAGAAAATTAAAGGAATATCGTGAACAAGATATTAAAATTATAGGAGTTCTTTCCCCTCTTCTAGATCAGAATGATTATCAATCCAAGAAGTCCAAGAAATATATACATATAATATGGTACTGTGCTAATAAATTGAATGAGGAACAAAAAATAGAATTAGAAGAAAACATCAAAGACGATTTAGCTAAAAAATCTCAAAATCAAAACATCACAAAAAATGATATTATACAAGCTATAGAAAAACAAAATCAAGATATTTGCAATTCTGAGCAAATTAAGATACTGGGAACTTTTGATAAATGTGATATTAGTGAACTTGAAAGATTGTTTTCAGGGGAAAACCTAGATATTAATATTAGTAATAAAGGAGATAAGCCTTATTATCCTCACTGGTTATTTGATTATGATGACGATTTTTATATTAACCAACTAAATATCATCGAAGAATTTAGAAACTTAACTAATGAGGAAATACCATCATATGATGAATATGAAGACTATCAAAAATTTAACTTAATAGAAAATCAATATAATGCTTTACCTTTATTTCTTGCTGCTCAAAGAGAATTACCTAATAACTGGAGAAAAAAATTGTCTGAATGGAAATGCAAATTTATTGATAGTATTCTTATTATTAAATATCAAAGAATTAAATTACCTCATATATTTTTAGCTATACTCAGACATTTTCTGAGTATGATTCGTAGTGATGGCAATAATCAAGATTATGATCCTCTACAATATTTAAAAATTTTATATACTCACAAAAATTACAATGAAGATCCACATCCTTTGAAAATATATGATCCTGTTAAAGATCAACATCCTAATTTTCCTGAACAATCACCAACAATTATAAATTTTTGTAAAACTTTAAATATTTTACATAGTGGCAGAGAAAATCTGAAATTAAATGAGTTTGTAAAATTTTACTTTCAAGGTAGAGGATTATTACAAGGAACAAAATTAGGAAGTCATGAAAAAGTAAGAATTTTAGCCTATTGTGGTAACTGTGGATATCCTCATATCATCAGAAATGAAGAACCTGGTAAAAATAATATATGTAAGAGTGATACTTGTAAGTATCTAATTTGTCCCAAATGCAAATGTTGTAAAAAAGATTGTTCTGAATACAAGAAAAGAACTGAAGAAAAGCCTGTAGATATTCTAGGTTTAAATGTCGTCAACTTAGTAGGTAGAGTAGGCGGAGATCCAGATGTTAGATATTTTGATGGAAATATAAGATGTAATTTATCTTTAGCTGTGAACCGTCGTAATAAAAATGATGATAAACCTGATTGGTTTAACTTAAAGCTCTGGGGAAACACGGCCGACATTGCAAAGAACTATGTACGCAAAGGTAGGCTAATTGCTGTTCAAGGATCTTTGATTTTTGGAATATGGGATGATAAAACAAAGGCTAATAGTGAAACACCTATAATTCAAGTAGAAAAATTGCATTTATATGATTAATACCAAAATTAATTATCAAGAATTTCCTATTTTCTACAACCTTTGTTAAAATCATCTAATAATTGTTATGGTAAACTTATCTAAACCACATGACAGAACAAGAAAAAACTAATCATTATTTTGTTGATGAAGCAGGAGACTTAACATTTTTTGACAGAAAAGGCAGAATTATAGTAGGAGAACCAGGAGCATCTAAATTTTTTATGGTAGGTGTAGCCCAAATTTTCCAACCAGAAAAAGTAATTTTAGAACTTGCAGAACTCAGAAAACAACTTTGTTGTGATCCGCGCTTTAAAGACATTCCCTCAATGCAACCTTCCGCCAACAAAACAGCAATTACCTTTCATGCAAAAGACGATCATCAAGATGTCAGAATGGAAGTATTTAAACTAATGCAAACCTTTGAAATTAAAATGTATGTAGCTATCAGATACAAAGCAGAATTAGCAGTAGCTACTCAAAAAACTTATGAAACTTTGAGCAAAAAGACAAATCAAGATGATATATATGATGATCTAGTAAAAAGACTATTTAAAGATAGATTACATAAAGCAAATATTAATCATATCGTTTTTGCTAGACGTGGTAAAACTGCACGAGAAGAAGCACTACAACAAGCTATTAATCAAGCAAAAAGAAATTTTGAAACAAAATGGAAAATATCTTCCGATAGTACAACTATTATTAAACCAGCTTACCCATCAGAGTATGCAGGGTTACAAGTTGTTGATTACTATTTATGGGCTTTACAAAGATTATATGAACGTCAAGAAGATAAGTATTTTATGCCACTTGCTCAAAAATACAGGATGATTATGGATTTAGATGATCGGCGAAATAAGAACTATGGAGAGTGGTACACCGATTCTAACCCGCTATCATTGGATAAACTTAAATGGTTTGTGGGCTAGGTTTAAGTAGACAAGCCACTTAAACACACGGCATGAAGCCGACGTTCACCCACAGTTATATTATATCATTGATATTAAAAACTTGCAAATAATGTAATGAATTAAAACCAATATTGTGGTTAATATGTACCATAAAATAGCAAGCGATCGCTCTCAATATCTTAAACCTGTTCTTCTTTTTGGCGTTCCTTTTTGGTTTTCTTTTGCTTAACAAAAGTTTCTCTGTCTCTTACTTCAGCTAAAATCGAACGATTGCTAATCTCTTTACCTGCTTGTCGAATCCTGCGACTCATGGCTTTAGACTCATCCAGAGATAATTCTTCAGTCTCCAAATCTTGAGCATAAGCACGAGCTAAAAATTCTTCTTGAGAACCTGTTTGGCGATAAACCAAGATAGTTGTAATGTCTTTGGGGTTAAATCGCAACACCACGCTTTCCCCTGCGTAACCAGCCAGATTTTCACCCCGATATGTCAGATTTTCAAATTGCAGATATCCACCCCTGTAAATCGAGCGTCGAGTTTGTTTCATTAAACAAATACGCAAATCTTCTTCTGAGATTAAATTGGGGGCAACAATTAACCCAGCTTCCCACCTTTGATAACGAGTTTGATCTCCTAAACGAGCATCAATACTTTGGTTATATTTGTCTACGAGATACCTTACCAATAGACGTTCTAATTCTCGTAAAGTTAAACAAGCTTCTTTCTCCGCTTCCTCTGGACGTTCCTGAACATTTGAACCTGTGTATCCTGGTAAAGTAGAAAATAGATCAGTATTCAATGTACCAAAGGGACGTTCGACAATACCGCCTTCACTGGGGCGATAGCGAAGCGCTCCGTAGGAATCTCGGAGATGGCAAGCAAATCCTAACTGCACACCAATCTGTTGCAAATGGTTGGATTTAAAATTAATACCCCCATCAGTGAAAAAGTGTTCTGGCTTCCCGTAAGTTCCCCATTCTTCATGTAGTCCGTATTCTGATCCATATTTTTTAGGTAATATGGCATGACGCAGAGCCAAAGCTACAACCTGAGAACTTGGTGAGTCAAAACCTAAATTAATGCCTATGATACACCGGGAGTAAGTATCTATCACTGTTGTCAGCCAAGGACGAGCTAAAAGTTCACCGTGTTTATCCACCAGTAAAATATCAGCACGAGTATGATTCCTACGGAGCGCTTACGCTATCACACTGCCAGATATGATTGCTGTATTCCACTGATAAATCTAGTCCGTCACGGGTTTTCAGTGATAATCGAGAACCGCGCCAACCACGATTTCTAACACCTGCTTTTTGCTCTTGTTCCTCAATAATCGGTTGTAGAACTCGATAAACGGTTCTATCACTGGGATAATTCTCATCACCCGATTCCGCTGCTTTTGCTTGTACTCTGATAGCAACCTGTTGGGGAGTAATTCGCTTGCCACCCTTGTTACCTTCTTTATAGGTATTGATGATGAATTTTTGCCACTGAGAATCTATGCGGTGTTTACCTTTGTCAGCACGTTGAGTGGTTTGCAGTCCGGCTAAACCTTGTTCTTCCCATTTTTTAACCAGTCTGCGGACTGTTCGGACTGATTTACCTAGTTTTGCTGCTACCTCCCTTTGTCTTTCTCCGTAAGTTGTGCGATCGCATGGTTCAAGTAATTTCTGGATTAGTTCCAATAGTTCTTTATCACCTGTGGATAGTTGAGTGATAATCTCGCTATCTTCTACTTCATCGTTATTGGGTTTATCATAAGAACACCCGGTAAGTGGGAAACGAGCGCGTCTTTAGACCTGAGAGGGAAACGACACGAGCGGTTTTAACCGCTGTGGATATTAAAATTGAAACCAGATTTTTGATTGGAATCTGGAAACCAACTCCCATTTCTGGGGTAATGTTAGCTAGATGCCTCCGGCACGCTGGCGCGAACGACCTGTTATAAGAGCTTGCTTGAGCTTGCAACACTGTTCCAGTGACCTTAGAACTGTTTAATCACAAGCGACAGAGCAGGGAACTAGCAACGCATTCCGGGGTGTCGTGACTCAAATAACGGCTACCATGAGAGTAAACTCAGGGTGGTCTGGTCAGTACGGCTTGCTTGATTACTCTTGCAAGCCCAGTCCCTTTAGGGCTGGGTTACTGACCTTGTGTTTCTAGCATATATGTTTATTACAAACATAGTTGAATTATACTCTATCGGAGGACAATTAATTTGTCAAGTAAAGTAAAGATTGGAAGAATAGAGATTTTCAATAGAGGACAATTAATTTGTCAAGTATTTAAACTCGGACAGCTATTTTGTCAATTGATGTTGAAGAGGCTAAATATAGGCTAAAATAGCAAAACCCTTACTATATAAGGGTTTAGGGTTTAATATTTTTGTGGACATTAATTTGCCAAGTGGTCATTTAATCTGGCAAGCGACATTAGTCCTTCCCCATTTGTAGATATTAGTGAGAAGTTTGTACATCGTGAAATTGGTGATATTTTAGCAGATTTAGCAGCAGCAAGACAAGCGAGGGAATGGGCTGATAAGGATTTAGATGAGGTTTTGGTTAAGTTGAATTTAGGTAAATGATTTAATCATATCTCGTTCCCAGTCTTCGACTGGGAATGTTCTACAGAGGCTCTGCCTCTAATGTCATTGAAGGCAGAGCCTTCTAGAATTCATTCCCATACAGAGTATGGGAACGAGAAAGATTTTGGGAAGTTTATCCAGTGGTGTAAAATAATTTTAGGAGTTATGAGGTTTTTTAGTTATGACTCAAGCTGTGGAAAAACAAGAATCTATTTTAGATAGAGTCCAGAATTTAACACCGGAACAACAGGAAGAGGTATTAAATTTTATTGATTTTTTGCAATTTAAGAGACAAAAGCAGGATGTAGAGCCAAAAAAACGCCGTAAATGGGGAGATATTAAAGGTAAAGCACCTTATCGTTTAGTTGGTGAAGATGCTCAAATTTGGGTGTCAAGAAATAGAAGAGAGGAGACGGAAAATAGAGAATTACATTTAAGAAGTAACTAAGTAGGTGAACACAATAAAACCAAACTGTGTAAAGAAATGTAAAATCGCCCAAACCCTCTTCACTCTTGCCTCTTGCCTCTTGCCTTTTGCCTTGCCATAACGACAATTTTCAACGCTCACCTACTTATGAAGATTGAAGATCATTTAATTCAGGGTAAAAAGTTATTTCTGGATACTGCACCAGTAATTTATTATGTTGAGAATAATCCTCAATATCAATCGTTAGTTAATTATGTATTTGAGAATCTTGATTCAGGTTTGCTGAGTGCTGTTACTTCTCCTATCACTTTATCTGAGTGTTTAGTTTATCCTTATCGTTTAGGATTAACTGAACTAAAAGAGGATTTTATTGATTTGATTGTTTCTGGTGTAAATGTTGAGTTTATTCAAATTGATGAATTAATTGCTAAACAAGCCTCTCAATTACGAGCTAAATATAATTTGGCTTTATTAGATTCTTTACAAATTTCTGTGGCTATTGTGGCTAAGTGTGATGTATTTTTAACGAATGATATTCAATTGAAACGAGTAACAGAATTACCAATTTTAGTTTTGAGTGATTTTTTGGCAGGTGGTAAAAATGGATAAAATAGAATTACCTCCTGGTTGGAAATCTACGGCGTAAGTGAATGAACCATTTTCAAGCCTTGCAGTCTATCAAATTTTCCGAGCTTTTAATGGTCATGTCATTTACGCCAACCTGTACTAGATACTATATTCCTCAACAATATAATTGGGAGAAAATTCGTTTTCATCCTAAAGAGGGTTTAGGAGAATTTATAACTACAGCTATGCGAAAAATAGCTGGTTTTAATAAGAATTTATCGGGTATATTGACCCTAAAAGACTACAACGAAAAACAACATGATCAGCGTGTTTTAGATGATGATAGATTATCGGATTTAATTGAAGTTATCAGTCCTCATCATTTGGGGTTGAAAAATGCCAATGCTGATCGTGAAATTGGTGATATTTTAGCAGATTTAGCAGGTAACTGTTCACCCCCCCTATCTTTAACGAGAGATCAAGGGTTTCGATAATTTTAGAGGGGGGGAGTGAATAACTACTTTAGCAGCAGTAAGACAAGCAAGAGAATGGGCTGATAAGGATTTAGATGAGGTTTTGGTTAAGTTGAATTTAGGTTATTAAGTTGAGGAGGACAATATATGTCTTATAGTGATTTTACTTTAGAAACTGTTAAGAAAAATCTACATCTGAATATTTCTAGCAGAGACAATATTTTTTCTGAAGTTGCACCATTACCAGTTAGTGAATATTTACAGGAAACTTTAGCCTATAATGTACCGGTTGCTTTGGCTAGTAATACGGAAAAATCTCGTTCTGAGATGATTATTACCCCGATTTTATTAGAATTAACTAAAAAGTTTGCTAATCAAATTAGTTTGTTTTCGGGTGTGGAATTTAATATTGAACCTAGTCAGGGTTTAAATGGAAATTGTGATTTTTTAATTAGTCGTTCTCCTGAGTTTTTATTGATTAATACACCTGTGATTATTATTGTGGAAGCGAAGAAGGAAAATATTAAAGGAGGTTTGGGACAATGTATCGCTGAAATGTATGCAGCTAGGTTATTTAATGAACGGGAGGAAAATCAAATTACAGAAATTTATGGGGTGGTAACTACAGGAGAAATTTGGAAGTTTTTAAGGTTATCAGGTGAATTGGTGCAGATTGATTTGGCTGAATATTTTTTAAATGATGTCAATAAGATTTTGGGAATTTTGTCTAGTGGTGTAAAATAATTTTAGCAAAGCATTATTTAAAGATGTGGAGGATAAAAGTCGAAAATCACCTTTTTTGATTTCCATAGGCGATCGCGCTGAAAAAATTCGCCAGCAGTTTGAAGATAGGCAAATTGAAGCAACAGAAGCATTAGCGAAACTCGAAGAAATTGCCAAGGAACGTATTCAAGCGGAAACAGAACGGGAAAATCTCCAAATTGATGAAAATACCTATGCTATTTATACTCAAAACGGCTTGATTGTTTGATTCTAAAGGTAGGGGTAAAGCAAGAGGTTCATTGGTGTCAACTTAAGGTAAAACATCTATCCCGCAAAGAACTCAAGTCGTCTCATTCCCAGTCTCTGACTGGGAATGAATTCTAGAAGGCTCTGCCTTCAATGATATTAGAGGCAGAGCCTCATCAACTGCATTCCTAGTCAGAGACTAGGAACGAGATGTGGTAGGGATTTGATTTTATTGAATTCTATCTAACCACTGTGGGAAAATTTCTGGATACCAGTGAGGGATATACTGAAAATGGTATACTGATGTATACTCACATCTTGCGTAAATCCTATTCTAAAAAAAGAAGCATAATATGAGAAAAACTGTTTTTTTTAACATTGGATGGATGAAACATTATCAAGGTATTACTACTGATGATGATATTGAGGGAGGTGGTGAGTTTATTGATGACAATAAATACGGACATGAAATTTTTAATTTTCAGGCTTTTAATGATTATATGTATGGTTACGTTCAGCCTGGTGGAACAGGTAACTATTTAGACAGAAAAATAAATATTGATAGATTAGATGCAGCAAAGCAAAATTTAGTTTATGATGTTTTATCTGTTTGGGTAGCACCAAATCCAGATAAAAATGGTACTTGGGTTATAGGTTGGTATGAAAACTCAACTGTTTATCGGAATTATCAACAAGCACCACCTAATTCTAATAGAATTTTTAAAGATACCCATTTAGGTTATCGGGTTACAGCAAAAGTAAAAGATTGTGTATGTTTACCTATTGAGAAAAGGAATTTACAAGTTCCAAGATCGCAACAAATAAAGGGTGGTATAGGACAATCAAATATTTGGTATGCTGATAGTGAAGAAAAAGATATTATAGAGTTTCGCCAAAAAGTAGAGAATTTTATCCAAGAGTATCGCAATTCAGATATCATAAAACTAATAAATATTCGGCAAGAACTTGATCAAGATTTTTTCAATACAAATATTATTAATTTAGAAGATGCCAGAAAGCGAGTTTTAAGATCAATAGTTTGTCGTCAAGGACAATCTCAATTCCGTCAGAAACTTCTCACTGCATACAAAGGTAGATGTGCTATTTCTGGTTGTGATGTAGAACCTGCTTTAGAAGCAGCACACATTATTCCCTATCTTGGATTACATAGTAATATTACTTCTAATGGATTATTGCTTAGAGCAGATATTCATACTTTATTCGATCTCAATCTCATTACTATTCATCCAGACACTATAAAAGTTTTAGTTGCACCTAAATTAATGAAAACGCAATGTCGGGCATTTTATCAAAAAACAATTATACTTCCTGAAAATGAAGCTGATAGACCTGATAAAAAGGCAATAAAAAAACATTATACAGACTGCGATCGCCTGTGGCAGTCTTGAGAGCGATCGCTCATAGTTTACATTCTCAATAAGCATTATCTTTCTCTTGCCAAATTGCGGCTCTTTCTGCTGCCAAACCCTGAAGTAAATCACCTAGTTCTAAACCTGCATCTTCCATCATGGCTGTAATTTTGTCGGCAATTTGTGGAACTTGCGGCTGTTTGGGAGTAAGTAAAACAACATCACCAATTTGCAATAATGTCAACGTATCACCTGTAACTAAGCTAAGATGCACCTTTAAATCTTCTGGAATAGTAATTTTTCCCTCATTTTCTATGCGAATAGGGAAAGCTTTAATTTCCATATTTTCTGATATATAAGTCATACTTAGTCGTTTGTATGGGTTTTTGTAGGGACATTTTCACCAAACGTCTCTAAGTCTATTGTAAATGTTGCCGTACCGGAGCGATCGCATTAGCAACCATCATCCCACTTCTAACCACAGCACAAAACGCAATCCCAGGAACTTGCCCCCCGTTTTAGTATATCCTCACGGGGGAAGTTCAGTCTAATCCTTACTGTCGCGCCATAATAGTCCGCATTTCAGCTTCCCGATCTTGAATCAAATCACCACTAACATCCACCATCACACTATAAATCTTACCCGTAAACTTAAAAGGCGGTTCATAATCCGGCGTAACAGGCGCACCGGGGGCAATTCCACAGGTGACACCACTGGTCAAACCTAGTGCTAAGGGAGTAGTTACAGGCACATCAATCTGCCCGACCAATTTCTCATCAATATACAATTGGCCGCGTCCTGGCGTTCCTTTTCCCTTGGCTAAATCTGGTTGACCCGTGACTTTAAACTCAAAGCGCAACTGGTGACGACCTACCGGCACAGATGACCCAGATTCTACATGATAGAGCGATCGCCCGACATAATTATGAACCCAGTGCAGTTTACCACTTT
Organism: Aphanizomenon sp. UHCC 0183; assembly: GCF_009712065.1. Taxonomy (NCBI): domain Bacteria; kingdom Bacillati; phylum Cyanobacteriota; class Cyanophyceae; order Nostocales; family Aphanizomenonaceae; genus Aphanizomenon; species Aphanizomenon sp. UHCC 0183. The sequence goes on from NZ_VILC01000062.1 coordinate 10,041, forward strand.
GGACATAGAAAGAATAGCCACTATCATTCCCCCCATGAGCCAGTAATATCCCTTCTGCGCCACCTGGGGGAATCTCCACATCAGCCGTAATACTGTGGGGACGATTTAACACCCTCACCGCACTACCGGCTGGAATCGCTTGAGTATCAGGATAGTAAACATAGCGACTACGATTGACAGCAATTTGCGGGCGTTCTTCCGCAAATCGTTGCACGCCACGTCCATCTACAGGCAACACATTATACTTGCCAGCCTCAATATACCAAGTAGCAATCATCTCAATCAACTTAGGACGATTATCATCCGCAATATTGTGATTTTCCGCAAAATCTGAGGCGACGTGATACAGTTCCCAATGATGAGTATCCAAATCCGTTAGAGTTTCCGCCGAAATCGCCTCACCAAAAAATTGCCCCGCTTCAGTAAATGAAGGACCAGGCCAAGGACAAACCGCCCGCCAACCATCATAGTAAAGAGAACGATGTCCCATCATCTCGAAATACTGGGTAAGATGCTTAGTGGGGGCGGTACTATGATTAAAAGTATGGGCAAAACTGACACCCTCAATGGGGGATTGAGTCACACCCTTAATCGTTGTCGGTGGTGCAATTTCCAGTAATTCCAGCACCGTCGGTACAAGGTCAATGGCATGAGCGTACTGAGTCCGAATTTCCCCTTTAGCCTCAATACCTTGACTCCAATGGACAATTAAAGGGTCGCTAATTCCCCCCCGATAGGTTTCCCGTTTCCACCGCCTAAAAGGCGTATTCCCAGCCCAAGTCCAGCCCCAAGCATAATGGTTAAAGGTTTCGGCACTGCCTAATTTATCCAATGCTTTGAGATTTTCCTCTAGGGATTCTGGCACATTGTTAAAAAACAGGTTCTCATTCACTGAACCAGTCGGTCCCCCTTCCGAACTTGCGCCATTGTCCGAGATCACCATAATGACAGTATTCTCGAATTCACCGATAGATTTAAGGAAATCGAGTAAACGACCGATATGGTAGTCAGTATGGGTTAAAAAACCAGCATATACTTCCATCATCCGAGCATAAAGCCGTTTTTCGGCGGCTGGGAGGGAATCCCAGTGCGGGACATCGGGATCATGACGAGAAAGTTCGGCATCTGCGGGAACAATCTCCATTTCTTGCTGACGGGCAAAAACCTTTTCTCTGTAGGCTTCCCAACCATCATCAAACTGTCCAGCATAGGCATCAGCCCATTCTTTGGGGACATGATGGGGGGCGTGCATTGCCCCTGGACAAAAATACATGAAAAAAGGCTTATTTAGGGCAACCTGCTTGGCATCAGCGATAAAGCTAATGGCTTTGTCTGCTAAATCTTCTGTTAAATGGTAGCCTTCTGCGGGGGTCTTTTCTGGCTTGACGGTGTGGTTGTCATAAACCAAATCTGGATAATACTGGTGGGTTTCTCCGCCTAAAAAGCCATAAAAACGTTCAAATCCACGACCAAGAGGCCAGCGATCATAGGGGCCTGCGGCTGAAAGTTGGTCTGATGGGGTTAAATGCCATTTTCCTAACGCATAGGTGTTATAACCCTTCTGGAGTAATATCTCTGAGAGAAACCCATTTTCAAAGGGAATATTCCCATTACCTCCGGGATAACCCGTAGACCCTTCTGTAATGCAGGACATGGCGTTAGAATGGTGATTGCGCCCAGTCAGCAGACAAGAACGGGTGGGAGAACACAGTGCCGTTGTGTGTAGATTATTGTAGCGCAATCCATTCGCGGCTAGTGTGTCTAGGTTGGGGGTTTTGATGGGACTTCCATAATTTCCAAATTGTCCAAATCCTGTATCATCGAAGACGATAAATAGGACGTTTGGTGTATTTTCTTTTGCTCGCAATGGTTCTGGCCAAGCTGGACTGGATTTATCAACTGTGCGGCCGATTACACCGGGGAAGGTAGTTCCGAGTTTGTATTCATGCAGAGACATAAATCTGACCTCTTGAGAATATTTAATTTTTAACAAAAACTCCGAAATTCTATATCCTCTTTAGGAGGGGGTAATTTATAAATTTATGGACTGAATTACCATACCAAGAAAACTAATTAAGGGACTTCCAGTAAATAAATTATCCCATCCCAATAAATAAATGAACAAACGAACCACAGAGGCACAGAGAACACAGAGAGAGAAGAAATAGAGAGGGTTTTTGGCAAAAAGGGCTATTTAGTTATGAAAAACATCACTCAATTAACTCACCTAGAATTTGTGTTACTAAAATTAATTGAGAAAGGAAAAGCTTATGTGTAAAATGGAATCACATAACCTAAGATAGCTCAACTATACAAAATGCTTTCAGAAGACCAGCCTAGGACTAATACTGAGTTTGGGGATATTCTAATCAAGATAATTAAGAATCCTTGTATCCCTGAATCAAAAGACCTGCTTATACACGAAAAACCAGCATTTGGCTATAGATTACAGAAAAGCAAACTCTCCGATAAAGAATATTCCTTAGAGTTCATAAAACTGCTATATGAGGATACGGATAGCTGAAATGTCGGTTTTTGATTCAGATTCCTCTCTAATTATCCAAGGATGATCAGCTAAAACATAATCCCACTTTTTTTAACTCAGGAATCACTGATGCTTCAAAATCACTAATTCTTTTTTTTCGTCAGACACTGATGGTACTGGAGACGCAGACTGTATTAGCCTAGTCATTTTGTCTAGTAAAATATTTTTTCTTATTTCTTTGAAATTTTGATAACATATGTTATTTTCTAAAGGAGGCGTTAAAACAGCATAAAATATTTGGTTCATGTGTGGTTCTGGCAACCAATGGATCTCAATGTAGCTTTAATTCTGATGAACTTAGAGATTTTGGGAAATCCTGTTTTTTACAACTGATAGACCACCTCCGAGGGAAGGTTTGACTACAGACCAACGCATCAAGTAAGACAATCACCCATTGAAACAAATAACCTAATTGGAGTAAAATACAATGACCACAGACCAACCAAAAGAAACAGAATTTGGCGAGTTATTAGTCAAAATAATAAAAAAACCATATATTCCGCTCACCAAAGAACTGTTATCTCATCCCAGCCCTACACCTAATAGACCCGGACAACCACACAGATTAAGACAGAGTAAATTATCTACTCATGCCTATGCTGAAGTAAGAGACAAATGGTCTAAAATAATCGCCGAGCGTAACCTATATAACGATTCACATGGACTGTCTTATGATTTGTTTATGAAGATGACCCGTGACTTATTCGGTTGTGAGGACGTTCGAGATCCTGAGATGCCTATCACACGAGAAGCCGTGAACCATTTAGTCCACACAGGTAATCCTTGGAAAAAGTCTAAAGCTGCTGCAACTGTACAGGATTATAATTTACAGTTTTTATGTTGCTTCACGCAAGAATATACTTTTGATCATCTCAAATTAGTAGGTGAAAAAGTATTGGTGGAATACCATAACAGCAAGCGCAAAACTAAGGTTGAGCCGGTTAAGCTCACTTTAGATTTTTCGCTACCTAATGATCACAATGAAGATAAAGAAGAATCCCTGTATCTGAACCACAATGGTAAAATAACAAATAATCCAGAAGAGGCAAATAATCTGAGAGGATTAATTGATAATGCTATTCGTAAAAACGGTGTGGATTATTTTTTGAGATCCGGCATATCTGCTGAAGAGTTATTAAGAATTGCCTATCAAGATAGTCCTAAATTTGGGATAGAAACTTTAACTAACTTACCAGATTTACTCAATTTGTCCTTAGAAGAGTTTGTACTGCTACTCGCTAAGGACAAAGATAACCCAAACGCGGGGTTCTGATTTCTTAATCCAAGGGTGGCTGTTAATAATATCTTCCCACATAGCTTTATACTCAGGACTTTATAGAGAGGTAAAATTTATGTGGGAAGATCCAATAGTGGAAGAAATTCGTCAGACGAGAGAGGCACATTCTCGGCAATTTAACTACGATTTAAAGGCAATTTATCAAGATTTAAAAGCACAAGAAAAGAAAAGCAAGAGACAATTTGTATCTTATACTCAGTTGTTAAAGAACGGATTCGGATGATTTTGAATGTGTAAACTAGGCAATATTAGCCATTAATCTGACTGCGGGTCTATCGGCACAAGTTGGCAAGCGAAAACAACTCATTGGCAATGTAACAATGGCTACAGTATTGCCAAGCATATCGAAAAACTCAACGCTGTAGCCTGTTTCTAGTCCGGGAACATCATGTTGTTCAACTACTGTGCCAATATCGCCAGCATATACATTGTCTTCGGGAAGATCACGCAATAAGATTACATCTGAGTAAAGAGTGAAATTCATTGCAGCCTCCAATATTGCTTGCTAATCAGGAAATAAAGTGATCAATCGCGGAAAGTCTGTACCTGTATCTATTTGCCAAACTGTCTTAACAAGGAGTGGTCTGTTAATAGGGGTAAGCAGATTTGCGCTGACTTCATATCTTGTACCATAAGCAGTTTCTTTAATTAGATTAACATCTACAGTTAGATGAAACTTACGGATATCTGATTCTAACTGTTGCCAGTTATTAGGACAATAACCAAATTGGAGTAGTAATTTCGCTTTTGTCCCACCACGTTTATGTTCAGTATTCAGTAAATACTCAGTCAGCTTAGATGGTTCGATTACTGCGCGATCGCTATTTGGGATTTTCATCGGTAACATTCTCCATAATTTTACTGGAGACTGCCCTTGAAGAGAGTTAACTGCAAAAGAAAAATTGAGAAGCGAATTTTGTAGATTTGCCACTCTGGTTTTTCGCGCATTACAACTCAATCACAAATTACCACCATAAAAATTAGTAAATCGTGACTTACACTAAACCACTGTATGTATTTACAATACAGCCATTGAGTGATTCTTCAAGGCGCAGCCTTAAAGTTAGGTTGTGAATGCTACGAATTGACCATGCTGCTGCTTCCTTAAAATCCTTTTGCAATCCTTAAATTGACAATCCCCACCCTTCTTACCTTTGTTTTGGTTGTTTGTTGTGGAAGCACACGCAAAGAATTCGAGCGTGAACGGAACTAGGGTGGGAAAAAAGGAATAAGTTAAATATAGCACAAATTTTTTGGCAATGTCTAACAATTCTCCAGCGGAGTTATCCTATTCCTAAACTTAATGGGAGAAAAAAGCCAACACATTTTGGCCAAACGATGGTATTAATGACAAAATATCAGCCTAAAAAATTTTCATACATAGAGCATTGGTAAATCCCTGGTATCGTAATCGGGAGAGAAAAGAGAAGGGGAAGTAGTACCACCGTGAAATCAAAAGTCAAAAATTCATTGCCCGAATTATTACCCCAATAAAACTAACTAAGCCAATTACAAGTAAAGCCACTCCGATAATTTCCGCACTGTGAGAGGTTTCGTAGGTATAGCGATAGCTGCGCTCGCCAGGGGCAACGCTTTGAATTTGTTTAAGTAACTTACGGTGTTCTCTTAACCCTAAAACCATTCCCAACATTCCCGTAACAATAAAAGACAGTCCCACAATCACTGAAAATCTGACTGGGTTAAGATGATGACTAATACGAGTATTTTCGATCGCTCTCACAATGGTGGGAATACCAAAGCCAAAACCAATTAAGGAAAGACAGGTGCGTATCCACGCCATTAATGTGCGGTCTGCTGCCGCTCGACTGCGGTATTTAGCTAATTCTGTTCTATCTGCTGCTAAATCTTTGGTAGACAAGTTTATGGGTGGTTGACTCATTGTGGTAAGATGTGCCTGTAAATTACTTCTGAATAATTAATTTTATTATTGTTGTTTATTGAGTTCTTGAGTCAGAAAATAATTGAGGAAAGTTCTAATTAAGGCAACAATTCCTAGTTTTCCTAGAGACTCAAAGGTTGAATGGTAGGTTGTAGAAAGAATATCTGCTCCTAATTGAAATTCTAATGCCAGCACTAACCAAATTCCAAAGTTGAGCCGGATTTGCAGAAATCGGTTTTGACTATGATGATGGTTTAGAGAAATTGCTATTTTTCCGCTTTTTAATACACCCAATAAAATACAAAAAACAGAAATAGATTCTAGTAAGAATTTGAGCAAAGTCACAACAAATGCTAACCCGCTCTCTAGCTGTTCAAATAATGCCATAATTGAGCTTTTTTCTCACGCAGAGACGCAGAGGCGGAGAGAGGAATTGAAAAACTGTATTTAAGTAGGTTGTTGATCTAATTTGCGTTTATTCCAAATTGAGTAAAAACCACCTAGAACTGCTCCCAAAATTACATAAGCTATGATTGTGGGAATTACCTGTTGTTGTACGTCATTCAAAATAGCGATAAACAAGGCTAATCCGACATTACGAGCAATACAGGAAATTGCTAAAATTGGTTGTGTATCATCATTATGATCTCCTAAACTGTGTCCTATTGCTAGAGAAACAATTATCATGATTGTAATCACAACCATTGGTAATCCCCAAACTTTAAAAAATAGGGGAATCCCTAAAATACCAGCCAAAATAACCAGCAGTAATAAAAGAATATCAGCAATAAAATTTAAAGGTTGGGCGATATTTTCGGCAAATTTAGGAGTAAATTTTTGCAGCAACAGACCGATACTGACAGGCAACAACTGTACCATGATCACCTGTCTAGCGACTTCTAAAATTGTCACTTTTTCTACAAGATGCTGAAATAGGCTGAAAAAAATGCCCAATGTGACGGGAGTAACGCAGACTGCAAGTATGGCGAGGGTTAATTGAAGACTGGCTGCGTAACAGAATCTGCCTCCAGCCTTTTGCGCTCTTTTTGTGGTCAGAGGCGCACCTGGAGAAGCCGCTAACAAGGCTAATCCTGTGATTACTTCGGGGGGTAAGTTAAACAGTTTTAGCAGGACAATAACCACTAAAGGAACTAGCACGACAACGGCTAAAAGCGCACGGAGTAGTAAAGCCGGTTTTCGCCACAGAGAGAGCATTTCTTCAAAACAGAGATTGCTGCCTATGGCTAACATTAGAGAAAAAATCGTGATTTTAACGAAAATCAGCAATAAAGGATGGTGCATGGCTTTCACTACATAACTTGCTCCCTGGAAAGATACGAAACGAAATAAAGCGATCGCCAGGGTTTAGGAACTTCCAAGAAAAAAATTATCCCAATAAATGAACAAAAGAACCACAGAGGCACAGAGAACACAGAGAGAGAAGAAATAGAGAGAGTTTTTGCGTTAGTTTTGGGACATATTTTTATTTGGAAGTCCCTTAAAAAGCGGTTAAAACCGCACGAGTCGTTTTCCTCTCAGCACTAAAGTGACTGAGTTTCCCACTTACCACAAGGTCTTATGATATCTCTAAACACAACCCCCTATTACTATCTCTGGTAATAAGCTTTATTGCTCCCAACTTCCTACCTGACATCTTGCACCAACAAAAATTGATGTTAAGTAGTGAGACAGAATTAATTACACAATAGACATCTCCGAAAATTAAATATGCGTGACATGAAACCCCTGTAGAGACGTTCCATGGAACGTCTCTACAATCTTTACCGGAGATGTCTATTGTCATTGCGTAAGCGTTGCGTGGCGTTAGCCATAGGGAACGAAGTGAAATGAAGCGCTGCTGCAAGCAGTTCGCAAGGGTTGTGATTGCTTCCCTTCCCTCGCAATGACTGTAAATATTTTTGTCCAATTACTTAATAAAGCCACCTTCAAGCCCGCAGGTTTTAATCTGTAGGTGAAAGTGGCTTTAAAAATCAGCTTATTAACAGGTTGTTATGGCGATGCACTGACAACCCATCTATTCTCTACCTGTTGGTAAACCTAACTTGTGGTTACTAGGACTAGGAGAAGATTCATGGTGAGTGATTTTCAACTTGGGTTTAGGACTACCGCCACCGCTGCTGCGTCTGTCGTCGTTGCCTTTACCTTCTTTTGACCAAGAGGAACGACCACCGCGACCACCACCGGAACTGCGTTCACGTTCGCCACTATCACCACGTTTGTTGATTCTGGGTTTGGGAGTTGGGCTTTCTTCAACAGGTAGGTCTACTCCTGATAGTAACCAAGCGGGGCGGGTTTGATCGTAGGCGATTTGTAAAGCAGCAGCAGCGATCGCATGAGCATCATATTCCTCAATCATCTCGCTGATAATCGGCAAGAAGGAAGCTAACCGTTCCCCAGTTAAAGCTTCAGCAACTTGTCCTCTTAACTTCTGGATATGTTGGGCTTCAATCTGTGCCTTGGTAGGAATAGACAGAATCTGCCAAGTTTGACGGTTATGGCGTTCAAATGCCTGTTGTTTGCGGCGTTCAAATGCCTGAACTAAGGAAATTGCCGTTCCTTCTTTTCCAGCCCGACCAGTCCGACCAATCCGGTGAACGTATGTTTCCACGCTATCGGGTAAATCAAAGTTGATAACGTGGGAAAGTTGGTCAACGTCCAAACCACGCGCTGCAATATCAGTAGCTACCACCCAACGTACTTGACGGTTACGGAAACGGATTAATAGGCGTTCCCGGGCTTGTTGGGACAAATCACCATGATATTCATCCACACTATGACCAGCAGATTGTAATTGACTGGTTAATTCTGCGGCTGTGCGGCGGGTGCGAACAAAGATTAAAGCTGTTTCTGGATCTTCCATTTCCAGAATTGGTTGTAAAGCTTTAGCTTTTGTCCAATGACGGGGAATCATGTAAGCCACTTGATTGATTTTATTCGGTGCGGCTTTGGGTTGTTCAACGGTGACAGTTACCGGTGAGTTCAAAAATTTATTTACCAACATCCGAATTGACGGTGGCATTGTCGCTGAGAATAAGGCTGTTTGGCGTTCTTCAGGCGCTTGAGAAAGAATTCTCTCTACATCGTCAATGAAGCCCATGCTTAACATTTCATCAGCTTCATCCAAAACAAACCATCTGACTTGATCTAATTTCAAGTTACCACGATCTAGCAAGTCTATGACCCGTCCTGGTGTACCGACAACGATTTGCGCCCCACGTCTGAGTTGCATAATTTGACGGTCAATTGATTGACCACCGTAAATAGCCGCTGCTTTCAAGTAACTGTTACCAATAAATTGGGAAACAGCCGCATGAACTTGAATTGCTAACTCACGAGTTGGGGTTAAAACTATGGCTTGTACAGCTTTTAAGCTGGGATCTAATCTTTCTAAAATTGGTAGAGAAAAAGCTGCGGTTTTACCTGTTCCTGTTTGGGATTGACCAACTACATCCCGACCATTTAAGAGTTGAGGAATTGCTTGGGTTTGAATATTTGTAGGTTCAGAAAAACCCATGTTTGCTAACAGTTCAGCCCGTTCTTGGGAAATACCTAATTCTTGAAATGATAAATTCATTAATGCTCCTAGATTTGATTGTGAATTTTGAACTTGTGAACCGATACTTATTTGTAAATTAAGTCTTATACAACAGCAGATAGCAGATAGGAAGATAATCTATCACTATTGATAACTTGACCATAGAGGTCATAGGCATCGGCACTTTGAATTGCTACTTTAACGATGGTTCCTAGCCTAGCCTCTCCTTTAACATAGACTTGACCATCAACTTCGGGAGAAAATCTGCCGGAACGACCGATTAATTCTCCACCTTCAGGATTTTCTTGCTCAATCAGGACATCAACTACTTTGCCGATTTCCTGTTGATTTTTCTGGAAGGAAATTGGCTGTTGTAATTCCATTAGTTGATTACGGCGTTCCGTCATCACTTCTGCTGGAATTTGATTGGGTAGATTGTAGGCGGGAGTTCCTTCTTCTGGTGAGAAGGTGAAGACACCAACATGATCAAATTTATGTCGTTTTGTAAACTCTAATAAATGTTGAAAATGTGCTTCCGTCTCTCCAGGAAAACCAACTATAAATGTGGTTCTTAGCACTGCTGATGGTAGGGCAATTTTCAGCCGTTCCATAATCCCATCATTGATTTGCCCTTGCCAAGGACGATTCATGGCGCGGAGAATTTCTGGATGAGAATGCTGTAGAGGCAAATCCAAGTATGGTAAACAGTTGGGGGTTTCTTGGATGGCAGCAATTACATCTGGTGTGAGTCCAGTGGGATAGGCGTAGTGCATCCTAATCCAAGGGATATCTACTTTGCCTAATGCCCGCAGCAATTCGGCTAATTTGGGTTTCCCGTAAATATCTAAGCCGTAATTGGTGGTGATTTGGGAAATGAGTATTATTTCTTTGACACCTTGACTTGCCAGTTGTTGGGCTTCGGCGACTATTGATTCAATGGTACGCGATCGCTGGTTTCCTCGCAAATGGGGAATAATACAAAATGCACACCGATAATCACAGCCTTCTGCCACCCGTAGGTAAGCTACCCCTTCAGTGGTTGTCCGGTAACGGGGTGTGGTTTCATCGGCAATATAGGTAGGTTCAGCAGTAATTTCTTTAACTCGCTCTCCCTGTTCTACTCGCTCGATGACATCAACGATTTTGTGATAATCGCCTGTCCCTACTACCGCTACTGCTTCCGGCAATTCTTCCAATAATTGTTCTTGAAAGTGTTGCGCCATGCAGCCAGTAATGACGATTTTTTTATTGGCTTCCGCTAGTTCTACTAGGGTTTTTACTGATTCCTGTCGAGCCGCTTCAATAAAACTACAGGTATTGACAATTACGTAATCTGCTAATTCTTCGTTACTATCTACACCATAGCCTGCATTTACTAGCAGCCCTAGCATATGTTCTGTATCAATTCGATTTTTCTCGCAGCCCAGGTGAGAAATGGCAATCGTTGGCTTTTCAACCATATTTTGAATAGATCTTCCGTTTTTCCTTGTTAATTAACATTCAAGCGTTGGGTTAGGAATATGCAATCACAAAAATACAGCAGGTAAATGAAGCACGAAACTTCAATCAAAAATCAATCGGGTTTTACTCGGTGATTTCTGACTGGGCGCAGGCCCTGCGCCCCTACCTCCTGACTTTTGTTGTCTTTTCCACCCAACTACCCGCTACTAATTACCAGATTTAACCTATATAACTAGCAACTTTAACTAGTAAAAGCCAAATTACGACCTTCAGCTATCATGTTGATAGGATCATGGCATGATACTTCTACTAATTTGTTTCCCAGGGTAATCTTAAGTGTCTTTGGGTAAGTCCGACACTCATTATATTTTTAACAATTCGCTTAATGGTATTTTGCATTACCGCAGCGTGGGCGTTGTTAATTTACCCGTTGGGAAGCCGACCAAGAGGTCTGTTGTGAGAAGCCGCTACCCAACTGGGGAAATCGCATGGGCGACTACGCCTATCAAGCAGTAATGCTACTCGGACATTTGCAATTAAATGCCGGGAAGCTGCCTTGCATCTTGTGAGTGGCAAACTCCTCTTGTCATCAGATTCTATCTTAACATATCTTATGGAAGGTTGAAAGTTAATTTATATCTTCAGGAGGAGGCAATAATTTGACCATGAAAAAGGTGGGATCAGGGGCAGGGAGATGGGAAAAATTACTAATTACCCATTCCTAATCATCTATTCCCTGTTTTCTGTTCCCTAAAGCAACTTATATTATTAGTATAAAAGGCGGAAGGCTGTAATGCCTAGAGAATCTGCATTTTTTTGTGTGATTCTTCCTGTCTAGTTATTGATGCCATTTTGTTACCCCCTCGTCTGGAGAGTGGGGATAGACAAGAACTCCAGACTGTGACAAGTAAATTAAAGACGTGGACTTATATCAGTTATTTAAAACCCGAACGCCAATTATTGGCGTAGTACATCTGCTCCCTCTTCCGACTTCAGCCCGTTGGGGAGGTAGTCTCAAAGCAGTGATTGACCGCGCCGAACAAGAAGCCACAGCCCTTGCCAGTGGAGGTGTAGATGGGATTATCGTTGAGAATTTTTTTGATGCCCCATTTACGAAAAATCAAGTTGACCCCGCAGTTGTGAGCGCTATGACTGTGGTTGTGCAACGCATCCAGAATTTAGTTACTGTGCCTTTGGGATTAAATGTGTTACGCAATGATGGTAGAAGTGCGATCGCTATTGCTAGTTGCGTTAATGCCCAATTTATCAGAATTAATGTTCTTACGGGTGTGATGGCAACGGATCAAGGTTTAATTGAAGGGGAAGCTCATCAATTATTACGATATCGTCGGGAATTAGGATCTGATGTGAAAATTTTTGCTGATGTTTTGGTAAAACACGCCCGTCCTTTGAGTTCTCCTAATCTGACGGTTGCTGTTAAAGATACCATTGAAAGAGGTTTGGCTGATGCGGTAATTTTATCTGGTTGGGCTACTGGTAGTCCTCCTGACCAAGAGGATTTGGAACTAGCTAGTAATGCGGCTGCTGGTACTCCTGTGTTTATCGGTAGTGGTGCAAGTTGGGAAAATGTGGGGACTTTGTTACAAGCCGCAGATGGGGTGATTGTTTCTAGTTCTCTGAAACGTCATGGTCAAATTCAGCAACCAATAGATCCGATTCGCGTCAGCCAATTTGTAGAAGCTGCCCGCAGACCTCTATTGTCTAAACTATGATTCTTTTGATTCTCTTGATTAGAAATTGTCTAAACTATGATTCTTTTGATTTTCTTGATTAGAAATTGTCTAAACTATGATTCTTTTGATTTTCTTGATTTAGATGATTAGGAGAGGAGGATCTTTAGATTCTATTCCCCAATTACCAATTACCAATTACCAATTACCCATTACCCATTACCAATATTATGATTCGTCGTCGTTCTACTCCTTGGATTCATAAATGGTCACGTCCGGCGATCGCAACCATCGCTGGATTTGGTATCCTGAATACAGGTTATCTCACTTTTGAAAAGCTGACCGGTAGCACTCCAGCTTGTACTACAGCAGAAAATGTTAAGGGTTGTGTGGATGTCCTTTCCAGTCCTTGGGCTACGGTTTTTGGTCAACCATTACCTCTATTTGGTTTATTGGCATACATGGGGATGTTTATATTGGCTTTAGTTCCCTTAGCCTTGAACTCAGGAGAAAATCATAAAAGCCAGAAACAATGGGAAAATTTGACTTGGTGGTTGCTGTTTGTGGGAGCGATCGCTATGTCAGTTTTTAGTGGATACTTAATGTATGTCCTGGCATTTCAACTCAAAGCAGTTTGTCTTTACTGTATTGCTTCTGCCTTGTTTGCATTAACTATGTTAGTGCTAACCGTCACGGGTAGAGATTGGGAAGACATTGGACAACTTTTATTTACGGCTCTGATTGTGGCAATGGTGACGTTAATTGGCACTTTAGGCGTTTATTCTCAAGTAAATCCATCAGGTAACATTACCGAATCAACTGATGGCAAACCAACAGCAATTACTTTTACACCTAAAGAACAACCAAATCCTGAATTTGGCTGGGAAATTACCACTAAATCTGGTGAAGCAGAAATAGCCCTAGCCCAACATCTTGTTAAATCTGGTGCTAAGGAATATGTGGCTTATTGGTGTCCGCACTGTCACGAACAAAAGCTACTTTTTGGTAAAGAAGCTTATAAAATCATTAGTGAAAGTTCTGCGGTAGAGTGTGCTGCTGATAGTCCCAAAGGTAAACCAGAATTATGTAAAGCTGCAAAAATCGAAGGTTTCCCAAGTTGGATTATTAATGGTAAAACCTATAGCGGAGTTCAAAACCTAGAGGAACTAGGAAAGATTACAGGTTATACAGGTCCGAAAAACTTTAAGTATTTCCGCTAGAGATAAGACTACATCCAACAAATCATTAAATCAGGTAGGTTGGGTTGACGTTCTTGTTACCCAACATTTACGGACTTTTGTTGGGTTGCGCTGTCGCTTAACCCAACCTACTGAGTATTTATGTAAATCACTCATAAAACCTCCTTTTTGTCAACTGATATCCCAATATATAAAGTTTAGATAAATATTATATATTTAAGTAAATATACGGTTTATTATTAACATAATAGTTAATTACTATGATGTTATCTAGCTAACATTCAATCTGATGGAGAGGTTGAAGAGGTTAGAAAAACACCTGATGTAAAAGAGGATTATCTAGTTAGCGAGGTTGAGGATATCAGGAAGTGCGGTGATCTTCAGCAAGTTGTGCCATTCAATCATGGACAAATTAGCTGGGGGAAAAGTGGAATTAATGAAAAGATAAAAAAACTAGTCGTGGGATTTAACATGATCAATCTTCGTCGTCTTGCTTTAGTTAGTGGTATTGCTCTCAGTGCTGTTGCTTTTACACCCAAAGCCCAAGCCCAGACTGCGGATGTTAACTTCACTGGTAATATTTCCCCAGCTTTTACCTTTAGTGTTGGGTCTGGTACTAATCCTAGTCCCTCCACAGGTTTCAGCGGTAAATCGTTTTCAGGTACAGCAGATGTGAGTATATCCTGTTCTAGTGGTGCTTATATAAGTATATCTACCCCCCAACGGATAGCTGCGCCTTCTGGCTTCAATGACAGTTTTCGCAAAGCTCGTGTTCGCTTAGGAAACAGTTTTACATCGGCTGAAGTGGGTAGTTCTAATGGTTTTCCGCTCTGGACTGACTCAGCCCCTGCACCTTTAAGTATTGGTGGTTGTACGAGCGAGCCTTTGGTTGTAGAAATCATTGCTGGTAGTACCGATGTCGGTAGTCCTCCTGCGGGAAACTACACCTACAAAGTAACCCTAACAGCTACGGCTAAGTAGATATCTGGTGGTAAAGATTTTAATCAGATAACGCATATTTAATATTTACCAGATATCTAGCAAATATTAAATGTGCTAATCGTGGTCTTAATCTAGGTCAAGTTCTACTGGTATGGGATTACAGTTAAATTATGATAGTGGTATTTTCAATTTACCTGGAAATGAGTATTTAAATTTAGGTTATGAAACTAGCAATTATAGTAATAAAGCTAATGATTTATTAACGTTAAAATGGAAATATCAATCACCCTATCGTCAAAGTGATAAACGTTCTATTTGGGATTTTGATCTAGGTTATGGTATTGGTTCTCAAGGTAGTGGTTTTTTAGCTTCTGTTGCTACTTTTTTCATTCCCGGTTTATCATTACGTTTGCGTTATGATGGTGTTTCTCTGACTTCCGATAGTGCTTCTTATCGGATTGAACTTGGTTCAGTTGCTAATTTCAGTCCTAAAATTAGCCCAGGAGATAAGTAGGTGAACACAATAAAACCAAACTGTGTAAAGAAATGTAAAATCGCCCAAACCCTCTTCACTCTTGCCTCTTGCCTCTTGCCTCTTGCCTTGCCATAACGACAATTTTCAACGCTCACCTACTTACTTGATTTGAGCGGTTACGCAGTGAAGGGGGAATTTTTGTTCAACCCTTCTTAGATAAGAATAATAACGGTATTCGTGATCATAATGAAGAGATTTATACTCAAGATTTAGAACTACTATTAATGCTAAATAATAAAAAATTTAATCCTAACTTTTCAAATATTACAAAACAAGGTGCATTTATCAAACTTACTCCCGGTTTTTATCGTCTTGATTTAGATCCTGCTGGATATCCTCTCGACTATAAACCTACTCAAGTAAGTTCTGCAATAGAAGTAGTTGCTGGTAGTTATACAAAACTTTCCATACCTTTTGTTGCTTCCTACACTCTAGCGGGAACTGTGACAGATTCAACAGGAAACCCTATTGCTGGTGCTAAAGTTGAAGCTATTAATCCTAATACTAAATCATCAGTTATATCTATTACTAATAGTGCGGGTATTTTCTATTTAGAACAATTACCATTATCAACATATCAATTAAAAATTAATGGTAAATCTGCTGAACCTAATACAATTACAATTCAAGCAGATACTAATACTTTACAAGAATTAAATTTAAAATTACCTTAGAGGATGTTTGAAAAGTATCAGAATCAATCGAGATCCCCCCAACCCCCCTTACAAA
>NZ_VILC01000063.1:0-26081 GCF_009712065.1 Aphanizomenon sp. UHCC 0183
CGGGAAGTTCTATGGAGGTGTTCATGGTATTCTCCTTTGTTTTACTAATCATTAAATAGTTCTTTAATTTTATCATGGATATTTTCAAAATTCAAATCAAAATAGCCTGTTACTTTACCAGGGTTTTTTGAGTCATTGCTATGTTTTTTTGATGAGTTATCTAAAAATAATAACTTTTAACTTTTGATTCTATAGCGATATTACTGTCTCATGAGATTGATTTTCTCCATGTTTATGACGAAGATGTAGGATGAGTTCTATATCAAGTCGCTTGAGAAAAATGAGGAGTTTTCCCTCGCTGAACCGTTGAAACTCTCCTTTCATAAGATGGCATACTTCTGGTTGGGTAATGCCAAGAATTTGACCAATTTCACGTTGTTTCAGGTTACGTTTTTTCAGAAGTCGGAGTACCTGAATCCCGATTTTACCCCGTGTAAATAGTTCTTCTGCATCTTCTAAATCAAGATCAGCAAATACGTTACCACTGCTTTCTTCAAAAATTGGTTCTTGTGTCATGGTGATTGTTCTCTTGCTAGTGCATCTTTATAGCGTTGTTTAATCAATTCAATGTCACTTTGTGGAGTTTGAATACCTTTTTTTGATTTCTTCTGGAAAGCGTGCAATACATAAACTCTTTCCCCAATCTTTACGGCGTAAACTGCTCTACAAGTATCAGTATCATAACGTTTCACGATTTGTTGTTATACTCAAAACGGCTAAAAGCTGGACTTTTTTATCATACAAAGAACAAGTTCAAAGCCTCTCCCCGTTGCGGGGAGAGGTTTGGAGAGGGGTTTCATATTTGGTTAAACTATGAACCGTTTGCAGTATACCTAAATTCAGATCTGCTCAAAGATATTCTTTTAAAACTTCAACTGTAGCCAGTCCAGTTTTTTCCCAACTAAATTGACTTGCTCTTTTTAGACCTTTTTCTGAAAGTTGTTTTCTCAGTTCTGAATCATTAATAACTGCTTGCATTGCTGCTGTAATCTCCCTTGCATTATAGGGATTAATTAAAATAGCAGCATCTCCCGCAACTTCTGGAAGTGAGGAAATATTAGAAGTAATAACTGGTGTACCACAAGCCATAGCTTCTAAAACCGGTAAACCAAATCCTTCCCACAGAGTGGGGAAAACTAGTGCTAATGCTTGATTAATAATTATTGGTAATTCGTCATAGGAAACATAGTTAAGGAATTTAACAAGATGACTTATTCCTAATTCTTGAGTTTGTGCTTCTAATAATGGAGAGTAACGTTTATCGTAGGGACCAGCTAACCATAGTTCATAGTCATTTCTGTTAGGTAATGCGGAAAAAGCGGTAATTAGTCTTTGGAGGTTTTTGTAAGGGTCTTGACGACCAATATATAGGAAGTAATTGCGGGTAGGAAGGTTCAGGAATTGGAAATGTGAGTTATCTCCCGCCAAGAGAATTGGTGTAATTTTATTACTAGGAATTTGGTAAAATTGGGTGATATCATTGGCTGTTGATTCTGATATACAAATAATATGTTCTGCTTGTTTAAAAACTTCAGGAGTATAGTATTTATGGTATGTCGTCAATGGTGAAAAGCGTTTAGGAAACCGCAGTGGTATCATATCAAATGCTGTAACAACAAACCGACAATTAGTATATAAAGGTGCTTCGGGAATAGAGGAAAATAAAAGTTGGGATTTGAGGTTTTGATAGATTTTTGGTAATTGGAATTGTGTCCACAATAAACGGCGTAAATGTCCTTTCAAACCTTGTTCTGAGGTTAGGTTAGTAGGAGTTTGATAGCAGTTATAGTTAGGGAAAGATTGGGAAGTTAAAAGTATTGGCTCAAGTTTTTGTAAATGAGGTAAAAGATTAAGAGCGTAGGTAGTTGTACCTGTAGGTTTGGTAAGTAAGAATGAAAGATTAGTGAGTAATTGCATTTTTAATTTTTAGTTAGGAATGTGAATTAAATAAGGTGCAAAAGTAGGGTGTGTTAGCGACAGCGTAACGCACCATTCCAGGTTACATCAGAATTGCAGGTTATTAAATTTGCGTTCCTTAGTTCAGTTATTAATATTTTTTATTCATACAAATTCAGTTTAAAATAAGCCCATATAATTTTTATTTTCTTTTTTTTATTATAAAGATTACAGAATTTCAGGAATATTACCTTGATTTAGCCAATTAATCATTAAATAAGGATGAACAATGTGAAATTCATGGATAGGAGAATTATAAATACTATGTCTTTCAGGAATGATAAGTTCAATATCTTTATTTAAAAAATCTTTAAAATTAGCTGTCACTAATAGATTAGCTCGACCAGCTAAAGCTGTTTCTAAAACGTGCTGATCTTCTATATCACTAATAGGAATAACACCTGATCCTCCTAATGTTAATTGAGGCTGAATTTGAGCATAACTGCGGATAACATCTACATAAAAAGACGCATCCTCAGCCAAGGGAGTTAATCTTAATAAAACTTCTTCTAAACAATTTAACATTCCCCAAGAAATCACAAGTTCTACTTTTCCCATATAACAGTGACCATAACGAACTGTATCAACTATACTTTGACAAGCTGATAGCTTGCGTGGTGTAGCCATATTTTGATTTTCTTTGATATCAGCTAATAATGCCGCACACCAAATATTGAGATCAAGACATAAGCGTAAATGATTAGACATCACGAGTTAACTCAACTGAAGCACAGAGTAAATCATCTTCAGTTTCTAAAGAATTTAACCAATTTTTATCTATATTTTGGGCAATTCTTTGTTGAGCGAGTTTGTATTGATGGTGCAATAAAACTCTTGTAATTTCTTGACTAATTTCTTGCCACTGTGCTTCAGAAGCAACCCCATTTAACTGTAAGAGTGCTGACCAAGCATCATGAGGTAACATAGCTCCTAGCTTGATTGAAGCACTGGCTATTTGGGATATTGAGCGATTTTCCATTTTTGATAATACACTAATTCGCTCTGCTGTTTCTACGTCTAGGTCTGCTGAGATGGTTTTTTCTGTCATTGCTCTATTTTTCTCATGAGTTCTATAAAGATTATAACTTTTAATTGGAATTGTGTCCATAATAAGCGGTTTAAATGTCCTTTCAATCCTTGTTCTGATGTTAAGTTAGGAGGAGTTTGATAGCAGTTATAATCAGGGAAAGATTGGGAAGTTAAAAGTATCGGCTCAAGTTTTTGTAAATGAGGTAAAAGATTCAGAGCGTAAATAGTTGTACCTGTGGGTTTGGCAAGTAAGAATAAAAGATTAGTGAGTAATTGCATTTCTCATTTTTAACGAGTAGGATATTACTGTACTGCATAAGGTGTAAATTGCCGTTTAAAAGCAGAATGAAAACCAAGTACAATATCTGAATTTGGTACACCCATTTGCACTAATCTTTCAGCTATAGATTCTTCAGTTCCGTTGTACTGAATCCAAATTTTGCCGTCTTCAATGTCAAAGTGCATCACTGGTCCAAACACTCGTTTATCGCCTTGCCATCCGATATAATTGAGTTGGTAATGGTCATGTTCACTATCAAATATTAGTTGTGCTTTGACTGTATCATTGGTAGTACAAATCTGGGCGTGTTCTGTTAAAATTTGTGTGATAAATTGTCTATACTTTTCTATTTTATCCATTGTCGAACTTCCTCCTGTTTAGGATCATAAATTATCAGCTTGACTTGATATCGCTGTAGCATTCGTTGAATAAATGGAAGTTGAAAAAAGTCATAATAAGTCTCAAAAGGGATGGCTAAGTAAACAATTCGGTTTGGTTCTTGTTCTTCAAGTGCTTGGCTATAGTTAAGATATTGACCTAATGCTGTATGGAAACTACTGATATCTGAATCTCCAATAAAGCTTTTAATTTCTACAGCAATTTTTTCTGAGTCCCTTTCTGCGGCTATGGTGGTTTCTGCGGCTAAATCAATTTGGAGTTTAATTGCTTCACTAATGCGAATGGTTAAGGGGTCATGGGTAATATTCCATCCTTCTTTTATTAAAGCATTTTTTACCTGTTGATGGAAAACATCTTTTGCCATTGTTTTTGTGTGAATATGAGTTAAAATTATCTGTATTTCAAGATTTAGTTTTCTTTCTTCTCCTAGTTCATCATAATTTGATTATATCATTTACGGATATTTTTACACAAGTCTCCCATCCAAACAATGTCCTTTTAAACTTACTGTTAATGATGTTGCTGATTTCTCATATAATCACATATACCATAAATTTTTCCTAATGCAGCTTGTGGTTTTATAATTAATCCCATTGTTGCTTTGATGATTTGCAGAATAAGTTTCATAGTAAAAATTGATTTATTTGTATATCTGTTAATTGTAAATAAATAACTATAGGTACTATATCTAATCTTTTTAAAAATGTTTCTATTAGTAATTGATGAAGGTTGATGTATGACACTTAATTGTTTAGTAATGGCTATTAAATGTCCTTGATTAGCATAACGTCTGCAAAAATCAAAATCTTCATAATATAAAAAATAAGCATGATCAAATAAAGGACATTCAGAAAATTTATTTAGATTAATTATTATACTACAACCGGAAACCCAATCACAATTAATATAATCTGTGTCGTTATTAGTTAATAAATCTACTTCTAAAATTGCGCCATTTTCAGGAATAAAGCGACCACCAGCAAACCAAATTTTCTGTTCAGGATTATAAACAATTGTACCTAAAATTGATAATTCTGGATATCGATTAAAAAACAATTGAGCTTTTTCTAAAGTATTTTCTGGTAAATAAGCATCTGGATTAATTATCCAAACTATTCCTTCTTTATCTTGATTGTAAATCCATTGTAAACCTAAATTACAACCTCCACCAAACCCAAGATTATTTTCAGAATCAATAATTATTGTTGATTGATTTTTAAGTTGATAAATTGAATTATCGTCAGGAGAGTTATTAATGATAATAACTTGATGGTTACTATCTGGAGAAGATGACAGAGAACCTATTAATTTAGTTATTAGATGGGTAGAGTAATAGTTAACTGTTAAAAAATAGATCATAATAGATTAATTTTAAAATAAATATTTCAAGAAAAATATTTAAACATGAAGTTTTTGAATGAAGATATTAATTACCATTTTTTAGTAAGTTTACCTATCAATCCATGATAAGTTCCTAACAAACAAGCCCATAGTTTTAATTGTTTGTTCTCAAAATCATACACCATAATACGTAAGATACTATCAATCATGTATTTTATTCTTCTTATTAATGAAGATAGGCGATAATGACCTTGAGAAAAACGAGTTTCTAGGTAAGTATGGTTACGACATATATAATAGTGACGTAAGGCAGAATATTGTTGAATATAACGATGTTTATTAAGGAAACTTACTTGAACAGGATTACCAAAGTTATGGTGCATAATAGCCTTAGTAACAATTAAGTTACGAAAACCCTTATTTTTAAGTCGTAAGCCATAATCGAAGTCAATACCATCAATAAAAAACTCAGCACAGGGAGGAGAGATAGTTTGAGCCGCAGTTAAAGAAATTAGAGAACCTGACGTAATCGGTGAATCACATTCATAAAAATCAAGATTGTTATTGTGTTTAAGTGCTACAAAATGATCTTTTAAAAAGACTGCACCTTCTATAACTTTATTGGTTTTGATATCTGAAGCAGTAGGGGCAATAATACCAATTTTATAATTATCTTGTTGAGACAATTGATGATAATTTCTCAGCAAAATTTCTAAGCAATTTTTAGTGGGAATACTATCTTGATCAAATGTCCATAAAAAATCATATTTCTGCTCAATAGCCCATTTTAATGCTTTTACTAAACCTTCCGCAATTCCAATATTATTCGGATAATGATGAATTAACAACAGTTGACTGTTATTATTCAGTAATAACGGTTTATCAGAATTATCTACTATATATATAGCTGTAATTTGAATAGATTGAGATTCAATAGCTTGAATACATCTATTAGCGGATTCTTGATCTTGATAACAAGTGATATAAGCTGCCACTTTTGATTGCATATTTTTAAATAAATATATTACTTATTGCTTGATAAATTTACTGAGTTTATGTTTAATCCACAATCTAGGATATAAAGGGATTAGTTGTTTAATTTTTTTGAGTGTATTAATTATAGTTAACTCCAATCTTGATAATTTATAATAATCAACTATTTCTGATTTTTTTTGTATCAAAGAGTAATAATCTGCTAATAATTGCTGTAAAAACTCAATTCTTTCACCTTGAACATGAAATGTTTTTGGTTGATTAGATAAATTTTGATAGAAAACTTCCAATTTGTTAATAGAATCTTCCCACTTCATTGAATCAGCAGTTATTTTTCCATTTTCTTGCAACTTTTTATATAAATCTTTATCATTTATTAATCTTTTTAATCCTTGATGAGCTAAATTAACATCTCCATTAGGTATAACTAAAGCATTGTATTCATCCTTAATATATTCATCATATCCAGTCACATCACTAACAATACAAACTCCACCACAAGCCATCATTTCTAAAGGGGGTCCAAAAAATCCTTCAACACTACTAAGTTTAACTAAAATATCACAACTTGAATAAATATGTTTCATTTGACTAAAATTTACTTTGTAAAAAAAGCGATCAATGTTCCAATCTGGAGAGGGTTCTCCTTGATTAGAAACACACCAAATTTCACAATCTAATCGTTGACTTGCTTCAATAGCTTCTTTTACTCTTTTAAAAGGAGCGTCTATAGTACCTTCTACCAATATTCTTAATTTATCAGATTGCTTAGGTGTAATAGGTTCAGCAGGATGAATAATATTAGGATCAAGAGCATTAGGAATATAAACAGCTTGATGCCCAAAGTTTTGTTTGAGCCATTCAACAATCCATTTTGCTTCGGTCATATAATGAATATTGGATAAATAGCTTAAAACAACCCAATTTTTAATAATTTGATCATCATAAAAACGAGTTTCATCTGATTGAACAAAATAAACTTTATGTTTGGCTGGAAATTTTAAAACTGGAATAACTGTAGCCCAAAAAGTAGCAACACAAATATCAACTCCATCAGGAAAATCTTTGGGATGAAAAACAGGGTAATTAAAATTTGGAAACCATTCAAAAGAACTTGATGTTGCAGGAATAGCTTCATTTAAAAGACAAATAATAATCTCGTGACCTCGTTTTGCTAGTCTAGTAATATGCTGAAGAACTATAATATGTCCGCCACAAACCAAATTAGATGGAAGCACATAAACAATTTTCATAATTAATAATTTAATTCCTTCTTCTAAATTGATTAATGGATGAAATTTTAACTTCTGTATATGATGTTGGATTGACAATGAAAAAGTTTATAAATTCCTGATTGAAGTTTTTTACAAAGTTGATTATATTATTTAACATTTGGGTAAAAACCTACTTTATTATTTGATTATTTCGATAGTGTCGTTTAATTAACTCAACACATTGTGAGATAATGTGATCAATTTTTTCAAAGAGCTAGTTTCTGTATTATTATTCTTTTTGTCTTAATAAATTTACTTTAAATAAATCAGAAAAAATATCATTAACATTTATTTTATTAGCATAATTTTTTAACCTTGTTTCAACAATATCTATTGTTAGATCATACTCCAAAAGAATTGCTTTGAGAATATCATATAGTCTGACAGAATTTCCGCTTCCTACATTATAAATCTCTCCCATCTTACCATAAGCCATTATGGTTTCATAATATTTTACAGCTTCCTGCACATCTATATAATCTCTTTTACTTTCTAAATCTCCTAATATTATTTTGTCTATTTTGCCACTCTTATATTCTTCTATCTGTTGATAAACTCGACCTATAAAAAGTTGCCTAGAGATATTTTTTCCTAATAAGTTAAAGGTACGAGCCATCACTATGTCCATATCATACACTTGACAATAAAATTGCATTAAGTGAGTTTGATAAACTTTAGTTAATCCATAAATACTAGCTGGATTAAAGGGATAATCTTCGCTGACTGGATTATCTTGTTCCTTAATTAAACCATACTCAGCCGCACTGCCGATTAATAATACTCGACAGGATATTTTGGATTTAAGAAGACTATCTAGGATATTTTTGGTAGATATAACATTATTAGCATAATCTACAGAATAATCATTAGTAAAACTTCCCGCTAGATGATAAATTCTATCTGGTTTAATTTCCTGAATTAAATTTTCAACTGAGTTACAATCGGTTAAGTCACAAATAAAACCAGTATTATCCTGTTGTTTATTACGAGTAACGCAGCTAATTTTTAGCTCAGAATTTCGCTGTAAATATTTAACTAAATGAGTACCTGTAAAACCACTTGATCCAGTTATTAAAACTTTCATACTAAACCCAATTTAATTTTAAGTTGATCGTAATTTTCATTAGCATTTTCATAATCTTCAGGACGACCAATATCTAGCCAATAGCCATCAAATGGTTTGACTAAGATTTTATTTTTATTTTTAATTCCGTCTATCATTAAATTATCAAATCCATAGGGTTCACCTTTAGCCAATTGCTCAACAACCCGACGATTGAGACAATAAACTCCCATACTCACATCAAAATAGTAAGTCGGTTTCTCAGTAAAGGAACAAATCAAATTTTCTTCATTATATTGTAACACCCCAAAATCAATTTTTGACTCCCTTTTAAAGGTTGATACAGTAACATCGTTATCAGCTTGAATATGATAATTGTAAAAATTCAGGTAGTTCAAATTACATAGTATATCACCATTCATTACTAAAAAATTATCTGGCAAATCAGGAATTAAAGTTAACGGTCCAATGGTACTGAGAGGACTTTCCTCTAGAGAATAATCAATTTTTATATTCCATAAAGAACCATCACCAAAAAAAGCCATAATTAAATTTGCTAGATGGTTAACTGCCAGAGTAATATGATCAAATCCTGATATTGCTAATTGACGAATGATAATTTCTAATATGGGCATTTCACCACCAATTGGAACGAGAGGTTTAGGAATGGTCACTGTATATGGCTTTAATCTAGTCCCTTTCCCACCTGCTAGGATAATAGCTCTCACTTTTAAATACTCTCCTAATTAAACATTATAAATGTTAGCTTTGTACTTTGATAAATTTCCAGAAAGCCTAAACCACTCTATAGTTTCAGCTAATCCTTGAGATAGATTATATTGGTGACTCCAATTAGTAAGAGATAATATTTTTTTATTACAGCCTAGTAATCTATTGA
Organism: Aphanizomenon sp. UHCC 0183; assembly: GCF_009712065.1. Taxonomy (NCBI): domain Bacteria; kingdom Bacillati; phylum Cyanobacteriota; class Cyanophyceae; order Nostocales; family Aphanizomenonaceae; genus Aphanizomenon; species Aphanizomenon sp. UHCC 0183. The sequence goes on from NZ_VILC01000063.1 coordinate 9,234, forward strand.
CTTCAGATTTACTAGGACGCAAGCGCTCATTTTCGCTCACAATTTTTGCATGAGGATTTATTTGAGATATTAACTCATTGGCCATGTCACCAATAGATATTTCTACTCCAGTGGCAATATTAATTTCTTCTCCAATGGTGTGATCAGATTTAGCGATTTCAACAAAAGCATTAGTCGTATCTTTCACATAATTAAAATCACGAGTTGGTTCGAGACTCCCTAACTTAATCTCCGTTGCACCTGCTAATAATTGAGTAATTATAGTGGGAATAACAGCACGCGCTGACTGTCTTGGTCCATAAGTATTAAATGGACGAACAATTACAACAGGCAAATTAAAAGACCGATAAAAAGATTCTGACAGTCTGTCAGCACCAATTTTGGTCGCACTGTAAGGGGATTGTCCTTGAAATGGATGTTTTTCGTCAATAGGCACATAGTTCGCAGTACCATAAACCTCAGAAGTAGATGTGATTAAAACTTTTTCAATTCCTAGTTTTCTCCCAGACTGTAGAATATTTAATGTTCCCTTAATATTAGTGTCTACATAAGAATCAGGAGAGTGATAAGAGAAAGGAATAGCAATTAAAGCAGCTAAATGAAAAACCACATCACATCCTTTCATAGCCATTTCTACCCCATTGGGATCACGAATATCTCCGGCAAAGATTTCAATATTTTTCAGTTTCTCCTCCGATAAAGAGTCAAGCCATCCCCAAGAGTTAAATGAGTTGTAATAGACAAATGCTTTAATTTTACAGCCTTCTTCCAATAATCTTTCGACTAAATGGCTACCGATAAAACCATCTGAACCTGTAACTAAAACTTGTTTGTTTTGAATTTTCATAAAGTTTAATGCACCCAGTTATATTTTTGAAACCTTTTTATAATTCATTTTCCTTGAATAAGGAAAGAAAGACATTGATATATTCATTATTCATTTTAGTAATATCCAGGTTTTCTTCTGCATAAGTTCTAGCGTTAGTTTTTAATTGATTTTGAAGATTTTCGTCTGAATATATCTTGATAATTTTATTAGCAAATTCATCAGGATTATTAGGATCACAAACAAAACCATTATAGCCATCTGTAATTATGTCAGGAATACCACCAATTCTAGAAGCAATAACAGGTACACCCAAGGATAATCCCTCCATAAGAATAATCGGTATACCTTCAATCCTTGAGGGAATAATTAATAAATTAGTTGTTTTTAGGAAAGGCCTATTATCATAAACAAATCCCGGTGCATAAATTTTATCATCTAATCCTAACTCAGATATTTTAACTTTTACTGAGTCGTACTCAGATCCATTCCCTAACATCAGAAAATAAATATCTTTATTATCTCGTAATTTATCAACTATCTCAACAAATTTTAGAGGACATTTTTCTTCTGAAAATCTACCCATGTATGAAACAATAAATTTACCGTTGGGAATAATATCTCTAATTAGTTTCTGATTGATATTAATGGAATTGAATTCCTTCTGAGTATCCACTCCGTGAACGATAACACGAGTTTTTGACTTTGATTCTTGATATTCTTGTAGTAAGATGTCCTCAATAACTTGACTTGCCAAAATATTCATATCAATTAATTCAGCATACTTTCTGTTATTTGCTATGTGACCATATTCATTAAAAAGCTGATCCACCACTTTTAGATTGGGAAAATCCCTTTTAATATCTGGCAATAAATCGTAAAAATAGGCTGAACCAACAATAAATAGGATGTTAATTTGGCGGGATTCAAGATAGTAGTAAACAAAATCTTTCCACTTTTCTTGAAATTCCAAAAAGTTGTATAGATGGTATATCTCCTGAGTTATTTGTTCATATTTATTTGTATTATCGCCAAATTTAGAATCTGTTTTGATAGTTGTCATTATAGATATGTCAAAACTATTTTCACTGAGATATTTAGCAATCTGAAGTAATATAGTATCTGCTCCTCCTGTGATAACAAAAGGCAGAGCAAAAAGAATTTTAAGTTTGTTTTCTTCTTTTGTTTGTGCCAAGTATGATTGAGTTAAGTTTATACTACCATTAATAACTTGATAAGATATCTGATTGTTATTCCAAGAACTTTTATAGGCTTCAGGCGTGAGATATTTTTGATTAAAAGATGCAATAGTTTTCGCTTGCTCTTTAAAGCTAAGACTTTCATGATGATTACTTAGGCTCGTATGCTTATCGTGGATACGATAGAGCATTAGGGATTCAGAAATATTGATCACTCTTGCACCTATAGCCATCATTCTTACCCATAAATCCCAATCTTCTGAAATATGATCTTTGCCTATACCATAATCATGATAACCATTAGCTTTTTCCCATATCTGCTTAGAAAATACAGCTACTGTAGAAACTTGATTGCCTTTAAGAATTTCCGCTAATGTAGGATGGGCTAAAATATTCCAAGTTTCTATTGAATTACCAAAACATTGTACTGATGTGGATACAATATCATAAGCGTAAACTTCTAATAAAAAGAGGGCTTTTTCTAAATAAGTTGATTTGATCTGATCATCGGCATCGAGACAACAAACATACTTCCCTTTTGCTTTTTGTATACCAAAGTTTCTATTATCTCCTACTAAATGACTACCTTTCCTATAATAAATCGTTGTTTTTGGCTTTTGTAAAGACTTTAGTGTGGTAACTGTCGAATTATCTGTTGAACCACCATCAATAACGATAATTTCAAAATCCTGAAATGTTTGATTAAGAATAGAGTCTATTGCTTCTTCAACATATTCACCGTAGTTAAAACATGGGATAATTACGCTTACTAATGGTTTCTCAGAAGACCAAATTTTCTGCCTAATTGATTTCAGGACTGGATTACGATTCTGAAATTCGACTGTATTTTTTTTTATTAAACTTTTAATTAAATATTTTAAAGTAATTGATATGTTGTTATCTTTTACTCCTATCCTTTGTCTAAACTGAAACCACTTTTCTCTAATTTTCCAGAATTTACTGGTTTTAACAGCCGATAATTCATTTTGAATTTTGAGGTTTTCATTATGCAGTGATAGGATTTCATCCTTAAGTTTCAGATTTTCATTATGCAGTGTTAGGATTTCATCTTTCAGTGTCTCAATATTCTGAATGAAATAAGTTTTTGCTTCTAGATAACTTAAATTATCTTGATATGATTTAGTATATTGTTGAGTTAAATATTGAATATTCTGTTCAGACAAAGTTAATTCGCTTTGATTATATTGAGTTAATAAATTTAGCACTTTATTAGCAATAGATATATCTTCTAAGTAACGGATTGAAAAAATTAAAGCATGAATAATTTGCCTTCTTGAAATATTGTCCGTGCTTAATATTTCGATTTGATTTTGAAAGATAGCATTAAAAATATTCAGCGTGGAATTACACTTGTACTGAACACTAGCCACCCCTACATAAGTCGCTCCAAAGTTTTGTATAGCTACCAATTTTCCTGAATGATTATCACTAAAATATTCTTTGAGAATATTCTGAATACTCTTCTCTGTAAAATAATAAATATGTTCTAAAGATGATCTATACCAATATTCATCTCTTGTTGTGAAGGTTAAACAAGGCACTTCAAAAAAGAACCAACCATCTTCATTTAACAAAGACTTTATTTTGGTTAATGTTTCTAACAATTGTGGAATATGTTCTAAAACTGCCCAAGCCGTGATGATATCATACTGTTGTTTTTGAGGCTGTACAAAGGTGATAAAATCCTCACTAAATACTTCATAACCTTTTTCTTGACAAATTTGGGCATAATCTTGATTTAATTCAAGTCCTACCAAAGGAAACAATCCATGACTTTTAGCTAAATCTAAAAATAAACCGTTACTACATCCTAAATCAAACAAACTACCTTTCTTTTCTGTTATTGCTACAAGTGCAATACACCATAAAAAGTAGTCATGTTTGATTTCCTTGTAGTTAGTATAACCAATGGTAGTATTATCAATACCTCGCTTTTCATAATAATCTAAACTATAAAGTTCTTGTAGATTTTCTGGATATTTTTCCACAAAACCTAAACCACAATCTTGGCAAAGTAAAACCCAAATATCGTCTGCTCGTTTCTGGTGTTTTTTAAAATTTTTAGATTGACAAAAGGGACAGTGTTTCAACTCAATATATTTATTATTAGTCATAATCATAAATAGACTTACATTTCATTATTTAAAAATACAGTAACTTAAGTTGCTTCTGAAAATTTAACTAGAACTTATTGGAGAATTGTTTACACCTTCCAGATAGCATCTTACAACTTCATTTGCTTCTCCAAACAATTTTATATTCCCCTTACTTAACCAAACAGCTTTATTACAAGACTGTTGAATAAAATCCATTGAATGAGAAACTACCAAAACAGTAGCATTACCATCCCAAAACTGATCCATTCTTTGCTTACACTTATTCTTAAAACTCTCATCCCCCACCGACAAAACCTCATCCAAAATCAAAATATCTGGTTGTACATCAGTCGCAATAGAAAAGCCCAAGCGAGCCACCATACCCGAAGATAAACCCTTAACTGGAACTAAAGCATAATCCTCCAAATCTGCAAACTCCAAAATAGAACGCGCTCTTGCTTTCATCTCAGCCCTAGAAAAACCCAACAATACACCATAAAGGAGGATATTGTCCATTACAGAGATTTCCGCATCAAAACCTGCTCCTAATTCAATTAAAGGCGCAACTTGACCTCGGACTCTGACAGTACCAGTGGTAGGCTGTAAAATCCCAGAAATTATCTTTAACAGAGTGGACTTACCTGAACCGTTAGCACCAATTATACCTATTTTTTCTCCTTTCGCAACCACCAAGTCAATATTATCTAAAACTAATTTCTTCGCAGGTTGACGATATTTACCCTCTACCACAGATAGGAGCGTTTTTTTCAAATCATAGGAAAATTCCTCTTGAGTCCTTCTCCACAGCGAAACATTGTCCAAACGTATTACTTCCATTTACAGCCAATCCATAAATTGATGTCGCCACAGGTAAAAACAAGTCCATCTCCAGCAATACCTTGTCCAAATTGGAAAAAAGCCTTAATTTGTAGATTGGGTTGTGGAACGTGAACGTTCGCGGAGCAATTAGCATAAAACCCAACATGAGCGTTGGGTTGCGCTGTCGCTTAACCCAACAAAGCAGGAAATGGACAAGGTATTGTCTCAAGGCTAAAATAATTATGCCATTAGAGACTTCCAAATAAAAAAATGTCCCAAAACTGATGCAGAAATTCTCTCTCTGTGTACTCTGTGCCTCTGTGGTTCGTTTCTTAGGATAATTTATTTCTTGGAAGTCTCTTAGAGGGTGTTTGAAAAGTTATGGTTGATGTATCAAATATTTTTTACCCCACCCTAACCCTCCCCTTGTAAAGGGGAGGGAACTGGATTTTTATTGTTTCCCCCCTTTACAAGGGGGGACTAAGGGGGGTAGCAATGTGATGAAAATTACGGAATACCACTTTTCAAACATCCTCTTAAGCAAAGCCCGGCGATTTATAAACTATCGGGTTCAATACCTAACTCCCTTAATTTTTGCGCTAGAACATCTGCTTTATTTTCTGCGTCATCAGCACGCTGACGTTCAGATTCAGCTTTTCGACGTTCAACTTCAACCTTTCGACGTTCAAATTCAACCTTTCGACGTTCAGATTCAGCCCTTTGATGTTCAAATTCAACCTTTCGACGTTCAGATTCAGCCCTTTGACGTTCAAGTTCAGCCCTTTGACGTTCAAATTCAGCTTTTTTAATCTCTTCTAAATTAGCTTCTTCTGGTGTAGGGACTAATTTTCCTTCAACAGTAAAATATCTTAACTTATCTTCCCAAACCCCTAAGTATAAACCTAACTCCTGACTCCAATACCAGGCATTTTCTGATGCTGGAATAGTTTTATACTCACTGTCTGTTAATCGCCATCCTACCAATTCTAAGGTATTCGGGGAAAACCAAAAATACTCAGGGGTGCGGAATTGATTTTGATACAACTGTTTTTTCAATCCCTTATCTACCTTCGCTGTAGAATCAGAAAGTAATTCAATTATTACATTGGGATATTTACCATCTTCTTCCCATATTACCCAAGAAAGACGTGGACGTTTTTCCGTGTCCTTAACTAAAAAAAAGTCTGGTCCTCTAAAGTCTCGATTTTTTAACTGTTGTCGGCTATAGTAAACGCTAAGATTTGCACCAATAAAAAAATCTTCTCTATTACGCCATAACCATTCTAAACAAGTTACTAATATTAATAGTTGTGTATAGTGTAAAGAGCTTTCCATTTCTGGTTCGTCGCTGAGTAGTTCAGTGCAATCTGGCATTAATGCTTCTATTTCTTGTGCGGTTAAAGCCATAGATTTTATTAGGATAAATTACTATCTTTGGTTAATTATAAACTATCAGGTTCTAGTCTAAGAGGGTGTTTGAAAAGTTATGGTTGATGTATCAAATATTTTTTACCCCACCCTAACCCTCCCCTTGTAAAGGGGAGGGAACTGGATTTTTATTGTTTCCCCCCTTTACAAGGGGGGACTAAGGGGGGTAGCAATGTGATGAAAATTACGGAATACCACTTTTCAAACATCCTCTAAGGAACGCAAATTTAATAACCTGCGATTCTGATGTAACCTGGAATGGTGCGTTACGCTGTCGCTAACACACCCTACTTTTGCACCTTATTTAATTCACATTCCTAAGTAGGTTGGTGTTGAAAATTGTCGTTATGGCAAGGCAAAAGGCAATCATGCAAGAGGCAAGAGTGAAGAGGGTTTGGGCGATTTTACATTTCTTTACACAGTTTGGTTTTATTGTGTTCACCTACTTATGCAATTACCAAACGATAGCTATGTTAGAGGGTGTTTGAAAAGTTATGCTTGATGTATCAAATATTTTTACCCCTCCCTAACCCTCCCCTTGTAAAGGGGAGGGAACTGGATTTTTATTGTTTCCCCCCTTGTAAAGGTGGGACTAAGGGGGTAGCAATGTGATGAAAATTACGGAATACCACTTTTAAAACATCCTCTTAGAGGTTGTTTGAAAAGTATTAGATGAAACCGATAATCTCCAAAAACCTAACCCCCCTGCCCCCCTTCCCTATGTTAGCGCAGCGTGCCGAAGGCTGGGAAGGGGGGTTTCAAAGCCTCTCCTCGCTTCGGGGAGAGGTTTGGAGAGGGGTTTGTTTATACATTAAAAACTTTTCAAACATCCTCTTACAGCAAATCCATAAATTGATGCCGCCACAGGTGAAAACAAGTCCATCCCAAGGCTAAAATAATGATGCCACTCAGTAAAGCCCCCCAAATCAGACCTAAATCTGGTGGAGAACCTGATAATGTAATCTGACGGAGACTTTCAATGATTGGGGATAAGGGGTTCAAACCTAAAAACTGTTTTACCGGCTTGGGAACAATAGCTGCTGGGTAAAATATCGGACTGCTAATCCAAATTACAAATACTACCAATTCATAAAAGTAAGGTAAATCCCTGAAAAATACGTACAAAGCACTGACTAAAAAACCGACTCCTGTAGAAACTAAAATTAATGCTAAAAATGGAAATACTAAAGCGATGACATTGATGAGACTTTTGGAATTAATCAATGTCATAATTGCTAGTAACGGAAATGCTCCCACTGAAAATTGAAAGACATTGGACGAAATCATTGATACCGGAAAAACACTAACTGGTAACTGAATCTTATTTAATAATGCACCATTGCCGACTACGCTGGTTAAAGCTTGGGATGTGCAAGCGGAGAAAAAATTAATTACTAACAGTCCTGTCAGCGCTGCCAGCATATAGTTAATGATGGAGTTACCATAGTAGGATGCAAAGGTAGCACCAAAGATGGCAGTATACAACCCTGTCATAATCAATGGGTTCAATAGTGACCAATAAACCCCTAGAAAAGACCCCCGGTAACGGACTTTCAGCGTCCGTCCAACTAAGACGTGCAGGAGTTCGCAATAACGCTGCACTTGTAACCAATTTAAATTATCTTTCAGGGAAAGTGTCATTCTTATAGCACCATTACACACCGGAAAAAAGTCATTTTGGCATTCTATACCATACGAGTGCAATTGTTGACGATTAATTTTCAGATAAGTGAAATTTTATCTGTCTTGAGGAATTACGTAACTTATGCATTGGTTAGGTGCGTCAAACTGCATAAATCTGGTAAATAAGTAGATTTTTGATATTTGACGCACCCTACTAGGGCTTACGCATTGACAAAGTTTTCTAAATATGTAATCTGACAGTAATTCAATAATCAAATCTGGATAGCGCCCGTCTTCCTCCCAGACAATCCAAGAAGTGCGGGGACGTTTTTCTGTATTTTTAACTAGGAAGAAATCTGGGCCTCTAAATTCTCGATTTTTTAATTGCTGACGACTAAAATAAATAGTTAGATCTGCACCAATAAAAAAATCATTTTGATCACGCCATAACCACTCTAAGCTAGTTACTAGGATGAGTAACTGCATATAATGTAAAGAACTTTCCATTTCCGGCTCATCACTTAATAAACGAGTCGCATCGGGCATTTGTTGTTCTAGCTGCTGGGCTGTAACAAACATAAGAGTATACCTACTTGCTTACTGATTTAATTTTAAGCCATGAACAGTGAAAACAGAGTGCCAGATTCAGCTACACTGAGATTTGGATTATTTTATTTTAACTAGATCATGGACATCGGACAGAAAGTTAAGGTGATTCGTTTGCGCGATCGCGTATCCTCTAATATCGCTCAAAAACTCGGAGAAATCGGCATTATCGAGGGCTACAAGGTTACTGACGGGGCTGGAATTGGTGTGGTGGTGAAGTTTGACGACAACTTCTCTACTTGGTTTTTTGAAGATGAAATCAGACCAGCTTAGTCAAAACAACTTATAGCAGAGGCTAAGAAGATTGGTTGAGTGCTAAGTTGTAATTGACAAGATCGGCAAAATTGGAAATTGAGTAATGGCCTTGATACTGACATTTTTGGGCAAAAACGGCATCGCTCGCAGTAAGATAGCGATCGCCACAGCCATTAGTTTGGCAACACAAGGTAAACGGGTACTCCTAGCAGGACTAGCAGATCCAACATTGTCAATTCTACTCAATACGACTCTGACTCCTGACCCCCAGGACATCTCTCCCAATCTGCAAGCAGTACAGTTTCAAGCATCTGTACTGCTAGAACGCAACTGGGAGGAAGTGAAAAAATTAGAGGCTCAATACCTCCGCACACCAATTTTTAAAGAGGTTTATGGGCAAGAATTGGTAGTATTACCGGGCATGGATAACGCCCTCGCTCTCAATGCGATTCGTGAATATGATGCCAGTGGCAAATATGACGCGATTATTTATGATGGCACGGGCGATGCTGCTAGTTTGCGAATGTTGGGAATGCCAGAATCTTTAAGTTGGTATGTTAGACGATTTCGGCAATTATTTGTTAACTCTGATTTAGGGAAAACAATTTCTGAATCACCCCTAATTCAACCTTTAATTAGTAGCCTTTTCAATTTTAATTGGACTGCTGATAATTTTTCCCAACCTACTAACCAAGTTAATAATTTCCTCGAAGAAGGTAAAGCTGCCCTAGCTAATCCTCGCCGCGTTGCTGCTTTTTTGGTGACAACATCAGAACCCATTGATGTGGCAAATTCCCGTTATTTGTGGGGAAGCGCTCAACAAATTGGTTTAACTGTTGGTGGAGCAATTTTAGTTCCTGGTGGAGAAAATACCAATTTATCCGAGGAATTTGCACCTCTACCTGTGAGCATAGTTCCTGATGTTGTCAATGGTGAATGGCAACCTCTGATAGATGCTTTACCCAACTTTGTTGAGCAAGCATTACAAGCTAACCAACCAATTGAAATTGACGTACATAATCGCCAAGTACGCCTATTTTTGCCTGGGTTTGACAAAAAACAAGTCAAGCTTATTCAACAGGGTCCAGAAGTCACCGTAGAAGCCGGAGATCAAAGACGTAATATCTTCCTCCCCTCGGCTTTAAGTGGTAAGCCTGTCACTGGTGCAAAGTTTCAAAATAGTTATTTGATAATTTCTTTTTAGGGATTGGGGATTGGGGATTGGGGACTGGGGACTGGGGATTGGGGACTGGGGACTGGAGACTGGAGACTGGGGACTGGGGACTGGGGACTGGGCAAGAATTACCAATTACCAATTACTTATAGCGGTATGCACTTGAGTAAGATACAGTCATAAGCCCCCCTCCTCGCTTGCGGGGAGGGGGTTGGGGGTGGGGTTCTTGTATTTCACTCAACCAATTACCAATTACCCATTACCTATTACCAATCACCTATTACCAATTACCATTACACCTTATGTCTGAATCAACTCCCATTAATCCAAATCCTCAACCGAATGAGGCTGTAGAATCTCTAAATACAGAAGTTACAACCGCAGAAGATCGCAATGCTAAAACTCGGCAATTGCTGGGAATGAAAGGTGCGAGCGCTGGAGAAACTTCTATTTGGAAAATTCGCTTGCAATTGATGAAACCGATTACCTGGATTCCCCTAATTTGGGGTGTGGTCTGCGGTGCGGCTTCTTCTGGTAACTATACCTGGACTTTAGAAAATGTTTTGAAGTCTGCCCTGTGTATGTTGCTTTCTGGTCCTTTATTGACTGGTTATACCCAAACCATCAATGATTATTATGACCGGGAAATTGACGCGATTAATGAACCTTATCGTCCTATACCTTCGGGGAGAATTTCGGAAAAGCAAGTAATTAGCCAATTCGTGCTTTTAGTATTATTAGGATATGGAGTGGCTTACACCTTAGATTTATGGGCAGGTCATTCAGTTCCTAATGTTTTACTGTTGTCTGTTTTTGGTAGTTTCATTGCCTATATCTATTCTGCACCACCATTAAAATTAAAACAAAATGGTTGGTTAGGAAACTATGCTTTAGGTGCAAGTTACATTGCTTTACCTTGGTGGGCTGGTCATGCTTTATTTGGGGAATTGAATTGGACAATTGTGATTCTGACTCTATTTTACAGTTTGGCGGGTTTAGGGATTGCCATTGTTAATGATTTTAAAAGTGTGGAAGGCGATCGCCAATTAGGATTACAATCATTACCAGTTATGTTTGGCATCCAAACTGCGGCTTTGATTTGTGTCGTCATGATTGACTTATTTCAAGGTTTGGTTGCAGGTTATTTGGTGAGTATTCACGAGAATTTATATGCAGCCATTCTCGTATTATTAATCATTCCCCAAATCACTTTCCAAGATATGTATTTTCTCCGTGACCCCATAGCTAATGATGTCAAATATCAAGCCAGCGCCCAACCATTTTTGGTTTTGGGAATGTTGGTGACGGGTATTGCATTAGGTCACGCTGGCGTTTAATCGTAGGGTGTAATCAGTCGTAAAAACCCCACCCCGCCAGGAACTCAAGTTCCTGGCTAATAGCTAAAGTCATCTAAAGATGACTAAAAACTGGGAAAATTCATTAGTCCGTTTTAACGGACTTTAGCTATGAGACAGGGAATTTATTCCCTGGAGTGTGTGGAGAGCAACATTAATCAACATTAGTAATGATATATAATCTTTCTTTAGTAACCGGGTAAGGTGTAATTTTTATGGTAGAACCACTCACTGGTGCGGTAATTGTTTCCTTGTTTTTTTCCGAAGCACTCAAAGAAGGTGGAAAGGCTTTAGCGAAAGGAGTCGCGGATACTTTTGCAAAGTTGGTTAGCATTACTAGAGAAAAGCTAAAAGCCGAAGGAATGGAAGGTTTATTGATTCGTGCTGAAAAAGATCCAAATGAAGTAAATAAAACCAAGTTACAAAATGAATTGCAAGAATACATTAATGCTGATGCAACTTTTGCAAATCAATTGAAATTGCTGGTTGAAGAACTAAAAGCACAAGATGAAAATATCCGTCAGGTGATTTTGAGTGGAATTGAATTAACTGGTGATTTACAAGCTGGGGATATCACCCAAAAAACTACCCGGATTGGTGGTTCAGTTGACCAAACCATGCTCAAAGATATCAAAGCTGGCAATATTGATGTGGGTAATTTAAGTCAAGAATCTTAAAATTATGACTATAAATCCCAGATTTCAAAATGTCCAGAAAATCTTTGAAAATGTTCAAGGTAATATCAATGCGGGAAATATTACTCAAATTTTTCAAATTATCAATAATTTAAGTGATATTCCTCAACCTACGGGGTTTCCTCACAATATCCCTGGTAGTAATACAAAGAAGTTTGTCGGACGGGAAAACGAACTGGTACTGATTCACCAGCATTTAGAAGCAAATAATTCGGCTGTGATTGCTGCTGTTGAAGGTATGGGTGGTATTGGTAAAACTGAATTGGCAACCCAATATTCTCTTTTACATTTACAATTAAATACTTATCCTGGGGGTATTTGTTGGTTGCAAGCTAGAGATCAAAATATTGGTTTGCAAATTCTCGAATTTTGTCGCACAAGTTTAGGTTCACAACCACCGGATAATGTTGATTTATTAGAACAGGTAAAATGGTGTTGGCAACATTGGCAAGAAGGTAATACCTTAGTGGTTGTTGATGATGTCCAAAATTATTCGGCGATTAAGCCTTATTTGCCGCCACAATCATCTCAATTTAAGGTTTTGATCACAACGAGACTCAAGCTAGACTTATCTGGTTCTTTGTCTTTACAAATCCTTTCTGAATCGGAGGCAATTGCATTATTATCTGAATTGATTGGTGCAGATCAATTAACTTCAGAAACAGCACAAGCAGAAGAACTTTGTCAGCGCTTAGGTTACTTACCTCTGGCTTTACAATTGGTTGGCCGTTATATTAAAAAACGCCAGATATCTTTAGCAGAAATGCTGAAAAGATTAGAAGCTAAAGGTTTAGGTCATCCTGCTTTGGTTGTTGATATGAATGACCCAACCTGGACTTTATCTATAACTCGTGGTGTGGAAGCTGCTTTTGCATTAAGTTGGGAAGTTCTCAGTCCTGCGGCTCAAGAATTAGGTTGTTTACTGAGTTTATTTGCTTTAGCTCCTATTCCTTGGTCACTGGTGGAAAGTGCTGCACCTGAAAAAGATACAGAAGATTTAGAAGCTGCCAGAATTGAATTAGAACAATTACATCTTTTACAAAGTGAAGATCATTGTTATCAATTACATCAACTAATTCGTGAGTTTTTGAAAAAGAAGCATCATAACTTAGCTTCTGGACAACAACAAATATCTCACTTTTGCCAAGCAATGATTGATGTAGCTAAAACAATTCCTGAGCAGCCAATACAGGAAGATATTAAAAAATTAAAATTAGATATACCGCATTTAGAGGAAGTAGCAGAACATTTACCTGATGTTGTTAGTGATAAAAATTTAATTTGGCCTTTTGTTGGATTAGGAAGATTCTATGAAGGACAAGGATTATATAATCTGGCAGAACCTTGGAAAGAAAAATGTGTTTTATTACTAAAACAGCGGTTAGGTGATGACCATTCCGATGTCGCTACCAGTTTTAACAATTTGGCAGAACTTTACCGTGTCCAAGGCAGGTACAGCGAAGCCGAACCTCTCTACAAAAAAGCTTTAGCACTCAGGCAAAAGCGCCTGGGTGATGACCATCCCGATGTCGCTACCAGTTTCAACAATTTGGCAGCACTTTACTATTCCCAACGCAGGTACAGCGAAGCCGAACCTCTCTACATCCAAGCTTTAGAACTCAGGCAAAAGCGCCTGGGTGATGACCATCCCCATGTCGCTACCAGTTTCAACAATTTGGCTCTACTCTACGAATCCCAAGGCAAGTACAGCGAAGCTGAACCTCTCTACATCCAAGCTTTAGAACTCAGGCAAAAGCTCCTGGGTAATGACCATCCCCATGTCGCTACCAGTTTCAACAATTTGGCTCTACTCTACGAATCCCAAGGCAGGTATAGCGAAGCCGAACCTCTCTACATCCAAGCTTTAGAACTCAGGCAAAAGCTTCTGGGTAATAACCATCCTCATGTCGCTCAAAGTTTCAACAATTTGGCTTATTTTTACAATTCTCAAAGAAAATACAGTGAAGCAGAACCTCTCTACAAAAAAGCTCTAAATATTTTTGAACAACGATTAGGAGTAGATCACCCTCATACTATTATTGTTCGTGATAATCTTGAACTTTTACGTAATCTTTAAGTAAATGCTGTTAATCTTAAAGCATTTATTTTCAGATAAATCTATTGGATAGGATAACAATAGCTTTGTTTAGCAATCTGATATTTTACGTTAAGAGTCTCATTCTTATACTCTGTATGAGAACAAGAAAAATAAAATTTTTGGATAAAAAGATTAAGGAGAACGATAGGTAATTATGAAAACTGACAAACTGTTTTACCGACTATTTTTATCTCAGCCAGGATTGATTACCGAGTTAATCCCAGAAATTCCCAAAGATTGCGAATTTACCTATAGTGCGCCCACCGTCAAAGAAAAAGGATTTGCAATAGATGGACTCTTAACACCGATTGCCAAGGATCTAAATTTACCTTTGGTATTTTTAGAGGCACAGATGCAGAGAGACCCCAAATTTTATGGGCGGTATTTTGCAGAGATTTTTATGTACCACTATCCAATACTGTTCGGTTAAGGTTTGTCTGAATCAGGATGTCCAGGATTAAAGGATGAACAGGATGAAATTCCTCTCAATGTAGCAAACCTGGAGTTATGGAGAAGGCGATCGCGTCTCGTTCGCATAGCGTTCCGAAGGAATAGAGATAGCGCGACCTAGCGATCGCTATTTTAATGGATAATGAGAGAGCGATAGCGAAGCGCTCCGCAGGAATCGCCGTATAATGTAAATAGCTTTTACCCCATATTTTTATGACATTAACCGAAATTTTACCATCACTACAAAAATTATCTCATCAAGAAAAAATTAAAGCTATTCAATTTTTAGCCACAGAATTAGCTAGAGATGAACAAAATCCAGATTTTCTTGAAAATGGTAAAACTTATGAAGTTTGGTCGCCTTATGATGCTTTTGCAGCCGAGAAAACTTTAACTGATATGTTACAGCAACATTTACAAGCAGAAATAACAAAGGTATCGCCGTTCTTTCGTTATGAAAAATGAAATGCGATCGCTTTTGGGTGGTTATAGAAAATGGAGTGCGATTCCTAGGTCGCGCTATCTCTATTCCTTCGGAACGCTATGCGAACGAGACGCTATCGCTCAAAAAAAGTTATAATTTAGAAAATACCCTTAATTAATGTCTTATGTTAACTACATACACCGCAAAATATACCAAAATAAATAGTGGATATATGGGACAACTGATTGAATGGCAAGAAGTTATTACTGAGGGAGAAACACTAGAAATATGCAGAGCTATGTTACAAGATGCACTCAAAGAAATGATTCTTGCCTATCATCAGCAAAATAAAGAAATTCCCACAGGAAACTCTTTACTTGAACAAATTCCTGTAGAAGTATAATCATGTCCGTAAAACGAAAAGATTTAATTAAGTATTTGGAAGAAAATGGATTTTATTTATTGCGGGAAGGTGGCAATCATTCTATTTATACTAATGATATAAAAACCATTCCCGTCAAAAGACATAGTGCAATTGATTTTCTAAGACTTTCATAGTTTGAGTCTCCAGATAGGGAAAATCATTAATAAACTCAGCTAATCCTCCCTCACTTTCCAGATAGTCAAACAATGTTTGTAAAGGAACACGAGTTCCCACAAAAACCGGAACTCCACTCATAATTTCAGGATCGGAGTGAATAATACCTTGAGTTTTTAATAAGTTGTTGAGTGTCATATTTCCTTCAAGATATAACTTGATATTTTTTATTATAGCGGTTATCTGTTGAGTTAAATATAAGAACCCCACCCCCAACCCCCTCCCCGCAAGCGAGGAGGGGGCTATGATGTATCTTATTCAAGGCGCTATTACTATTCATCTATCGTCAATGATTTGTAGGGGGTAAGATATCAGCAATGCGCTTTACCTTTAATGTAACCTCTGCATGAGAGTTCTGGCTTGTTCACTGATAGCTTGCCAATTGCCCTGTAATACTGATTCTGTTGGGAATAATTCGCCACTTAACCCCACCGCTACTGCACCCACCTGTAAAAAATCTTGAGCATTGTCTAATGTTATACCCCCCGTAGGAATTAAGGGAATATGCCCAAGGGGTCCTTGTAAACTCTTGATATAGCTAGTTCCGCCCACTGCTTGCACCGGAAACACCTTGACACAACTTGCACCATGATTCCAAGCGGTAATAATTTCTGTGGGTGTCAATGCACCGGGAATAATGGGGATATTTGCGGTTAGTGCAGCTTGAATCATATCTAGATCAGTGTGGGGACTGAAGAGAAATTGCGCCCCACAGGCGATCGCCTCTTGTAACTGTTGAACATTAAATAAGGTCCCCGTACCAATCATACAGTTAGGTAATTTAGCACGGAGTTGGGCAATTAATTCCGGTGCGCGATCGCTATTCCAAGTAATTTCAATTAACTGCATTCCTCCAGATGCTACAGCCAAAGCCATTTTCTCACCCCATACCATCTTCGGGGCGCGAATAACAGCGATCGCTCGATGTAATTTTAACTGTGACAACCAAACTTGATTAGACATTTTTACCGTAACTTAAACAGTATCAATTAAACTGGTAAGACATCGTGAAAATGTGTATAGTCACAGTAACGATGTCCATCAGGCGTATGGTACATAATATCTACAAATTGATGATTCCACAAAATCTTATTATACTCAACATGGTTGAAATATGGACTTTTGGAAAATTACGAAAAACCTAGATTTGTAGGGATTTAGCTCTTGCTTTACCCCTAGTA
>NZ_VILC01000064.1:0-1777 GCF_009712065.1 Aphanizomenon sp. UHCC 0183
ATTCTTGAAACAGCCCTGCCCTTAAAAAGGGGGGCTAAATTCTTCAAAGTCCCCCTTTTTAAGGGGGATTTAGGGGGATCTTTTCAAACATCCTCATGAGGAGAGCTTGACAAAGGGGTTGATATTCTTGATTATTCAACATCTTTAAATGTAAATGTGCCTGTGACTTTGCCTATAGGTAATTGTTGAGGCCAAGGAATAGAAAACCGTCGTTGATTACCTGCCAAAATCAGCCCATTATTCACACCTTCTAACTGTTCTGGTTTGAGAGTAAATTGAGTTCCTTTGTCGCTAGTTAAGTTTAAATTTAATTCTGATAATATAGCACGGCGAGTACCCTGATTATCAAAAGTAATTACTAACAGATCATTTCCATCTTTTGATTTTTCATGAGTAATGCCATTCAGGATAACTTTAGATTGTGTATTTTTAGGGCGAATATACACCGATCCTATGTAACGAAACGTAATTTTGATTCCGGCTGCTATTGCCTGTGATTGTGATTGTTGGGTATCTTTTAAATTAATTGGTAACTGTTCAGCTATAATACGATAATTTAGTTCTTTTTCAGGGTTAGGATTACCTAACCATGTCACTCGCACAGATTGTACACTTTGGGGTGGTAGGATCATTTGGGATGGATAAACTAAAAAATCATCATCAGCTTTTTCAGTGGTTTCTTCACCTTCTAAGCTGATTTTTCGTTTCATCATTGACAGTTCAACAGCGATTTGTTCTGAGGTATCATTAATAACTTTATAAGACTGGGTTGCACCTGTCCCTGCTGGTTCAAATACTTTCACAATTGGCTCTAATTTAAAGGCTAGTGCTGGTGAAATGCTACTTAATATTATAAAAAAAAGAAAGCTAAAAAAATGTCTAATTGAGAATTTCATGATTTAATTGTTATCAAATGCAGTAAGATTAAATATTTTTACCCCTCCCCTTATAGAAGGAGAGGGGACTGGATTTTTATGAGCCAGCGGACAGTGTTAGGGTTAAGGTATCACTGTATGTTCCCGCTTTAATACTACCTGTGTTATTAATCTCAATGTGTAGATCCAGATTGCTATTGTTACCAAAAGGAAAGCTATAGTTTTCTAGTGTTTTATACTCAAAGGGCTGTGTTAAAGAACCGTCGAGAGATACTGCAATTTTGTATGGAATAGTATCATTGTTACTATTTTTCAACGCACCGGCATTAGTCGAGGTTGTAGTTAAGGTTGCAGTAGTCACGTTAGTGCTAACGGTAAAGTCAGCAATTTTGGCATACTGTAGCCCTACTTGACTGAATTGTATCGCGTTTTCTAAGTTAGCAGCTTGACTTGTTGCCACTGCGTTAATGGTAGCCCTTGCAGGCACGGTGATACCAAGAGGAATGTTACTAGTACTAGTAGCCTGAGCAAAGGCAGCAGAGCCAAAACCAATGGCAGCAAGGGGACTAAGGATTAAGCTAGAAGCAATGAAAAAAGGACGTAAAGACATTGTAACTCTCTCCTGAAAGTCTTTAGAAAAGGTAGAAATCAATGGTTTCAATGCTTATTCCTTGCACCTAATTCACTTTTTTAAGCCTGAAACTCCTAATATATCTAGGTTTTTGGTTTATTCAGCAAGCCCTAAATACAAGTAAGCAAAGGCACAAAATGTCAAACTTTACATTTGTCAATTTCATACCTGAGTTCGGCAATGCCAAAAATTGAAGTTATAATAGGCTGTGATTGCTATTTTTAGTTGATGTTAAGCTGTTACGCAGCTAGATCCAATAATCCTAATATTG
>NZ_VILC01000064.1:2135-4292 GCF_009712065.1 Aphanizomenon sp. UHCC 0183
GTACAGTGCGTAAGTCCTATATTGTTATTTCTTGTAGTGCGGACATCTTGCCCGCAAGAATTATACAAATTAAATGCACAACAGCTTATCCTATAAATTCTGAAATTCTTAGGACTTACGCATTTTAACGAAACCTAGGGGTTTGAGATTGCTTCCTTACGTCGCAATGACAGTATTTGAAGTAGGTTTTGCGTAAGTCCTAATTCTATCCTAAATCCTATAAATTCTGATTCAGATAAATTTATGACTCGTAAAAAAATATTATTAGAAAGTCAATCCTACACTTTTCGATCTTACTTTGAAATGCCCTATGAAGCTGATGAAATATTAGCAGAATTGGGCTATTCTTTAATAAGAAGACATATTGATTTACCTAAAAGTAATCATCCTTTACAAAGACTAGAGGAATTAAAACAACGAATTGAAGAATCTTTACCTTTAGTAAGTTTAAGTAGTGAAACAGCAAGACGAGAAACCCTAGTAGCACCAACATTATTAGAAGTTGCTCGCTATTGTCAATGTCAAGTGAGAATTGAATACCCATTGTCTGTAAATAACTGGTTAAAGGGTAATTTAGATTATTTTCTCAAACATAATCCTAGTTTATTGGTAGTTGAAGCTAAAAATGATGATTTAACACGAGGTTTTACACAACTTGCTGTAGAATTAATTGCTATTTCTCAAGTTGAAGAAGGAGATGTTTTTTATGGATGTGTTACCATTGGTGATGCTTGGCGTTTTGGAATATTAGAAAAAACCAATCAGCAAATTTTTCAGGATATTTCCTTGTATCGCATTCCTAATGATTTAGAGGATCTAATGAGAATTTTGGTAGGAATTTTGGCATAAACTAAATTTTCTAAGAGGTTGTTTGAAAACTTTTTCGTGTGGGATCTGACACCCGCAGATCCCCCTAAATCCCCCTTAAAAAGGGGGACTTTGAGGAATTTAGCCCCCCTTTGTAAGGGGGGTTGGGGGGATCTCGATTAATTCTGATACTTTTCAAACATCCTCTAAGTTTACCTAATAAATTTGTTAAGACTCACATTAAGTTTTATGCAGGAAAGAGATTTTAAGAGGCATTTTGTGTAAGTCCGGTTCTAATTCAAATCTTCTAACTTAATTCTTGGATCTGCTGCTTTTAAAATCAAGTCGGCAATTAAATTACCAACAATTAATAATACTGCACTCATTACCAAACTGGCCATGACTAAATATTGGTCTTTAGCTAAAACAGCTTGTAGGGTTAATTTTCCTAAACCTGGCCAATTGAAGAAATTTTCTGTAATAAATGCACCACCTAATAAACCTGCTAATTCAAAACCCAATAAAGTAATTAATGGGTTAATAGCATTTCGCAAAGCATGAACATAAATAACGCGGTTTTCTGGAAGTCCTTTAGCGCGGGCAGTTTGAATATAATCTTGGCGTAAAACATCCAATAATTGACCACGCATAATCCTTTGTAAACCAGCAAAACTGGTAATACTTAAGGCAATTAATGGTAAAACTGAATGCCAAGCGATATCGAGAATTTTACCTAACCATGTGAGGTCGGCATGATCAATACTGGTCATATTACCCACTGGAAAAAGTGGTGTAGTCAGTTGAGCAAAAAATAGCAAAAATAAGACAGTGATAAAACTGGGAATACCTTGACCAGCATAACTGACTATTTGTAAAATCTGGTCAGTTCTACGATTTTGTTTTACAGCAGCGAGAATACCCAAAGGAATTGCGATCGCCCATGTGATAATTAAAGAAGCGATCGCTAATAACAACGTGGCTGGAACTCGTTCCCATAAGAGCGACGATACAGAACGTTGATAAACAAAACTTGTGCCAAAATCACCTTTAGTGACGATTTGCTGCAACCAAAATCCAAACTGTTCTGGCCAAGATTTATCTAAACCAAATTGTTGTCTAATTTCCTCAATCCGTTCTGGGGAAATTTTCGGATTTTGTCGCAGGGTATCTACATAATCCCCTGGAGAAAACTTCATAATAAAAAATGACAAAGCCGACGCTAAGAAAATCGTCAATAGCGCCTGTAAAAGCCGTTTCATCACATAAATAAAAGTTTCATTCGTAACTGACCTTATCAGCCAGTCTCGACTTGTCTCCAAGGAAATTTTTGTATTTGTCATTTATGATTGG
>NZ_VILC01000064.1:4369-25378 GCF_009712065.1 Aphanizomenon sp. UHCC 0183
AATTGGTAATTGGATAATTTTCTTCTTTCTTCTTTCTTCTTTCTTCTTCCTCCTGAACTCCTGAACTCCTGACTCCTGACTCCTGACTCCTGACTGACTAATATTCAACCAGTGAGATAATAGGGACATCAGGTAAATGTTTCCGTCCTTGCAAATCTTGTAGTTCGATGATAAACCCAAACCCCACAAGTTCACAGTCAATCTTTTGTACCAACTTTGCTGTTGCACTAGCAGTACCACCAGTAGCAATCAAATCATCCACAATTAAAACTTTGCAACCTGGGTTTAAAGCATCCTGATGTACTTCTAATGTATCCGTACCATATTCTAGTTGATATTCAATAGAGTGAACCGCTGCTGGTAATTTCCCTTTTTTGCGAACAGGAATAAACCCCGCACCTAATTTATAAGCCACAGGCGCACCAAAAATGAACCCCCGCGACTCCATGCCGATAATATAATCCACCTGAAGTTCAATTTCTGAACATTTTTGTGCTAAAAGGTCAATAGTGTATCGCAATCCCGCTGGGTCGCTTAATAGAGTAGTGACATCTCGAAATAAAATTCCCGGCTTAGGAAAATCTGGTATATCACGAATCAGAGATTTTAAATCCATATTTGTGAGTAGTTAGTGGTCTATAGAGAAACAAAGGATAAGCGGCGAAAAATTTCCCCAATCCCTGCCAAATCCTACCCTATAATGTCATAACCTAGAGACTAACGCCGCAGGGCGGAAGTCAAAAGTCAAAAGTCAAAAGTCAAACCGAATACGGTACAGGCTTTCGGGATATTTATCATGGTTGGTTTATTTACGCCTTTGTGTACTAAGTAGGTGAGCGTTGAAAATTGTCGTTATGGCAAGGCAAAAGGCAAGAGGCAAGAGTGAAGAGGGTTTGGGCGATTTTACATTTCTTTACACAGTTTGGTTTTATTGTGTTCACCTACTTACTAGTACCGCAAAGTGCAAGTCAAAAGTCGAAAATTAAAAGTCAAAAGTCAAAAATCATAGGTCGTCATGTATATAATTGAACTGCCATATCGCGCCAGCGATTAGCCATGAGAGGTTAATATCAATCACTTTATTGGAAACGCATAAGGTATTTTTTAGAATGAATGTCTCCGCTAGTATCCCATCTTTAAACAGCCCAAACGCCCAGGGAACGCCGATGATTTTGGATACTTTACCAGATCCAGCGATCGCAGGCCAAGTATGTCCAGCCAGAACTAGATTGCAAATAGATTTAATGTTACTAGCCATTGAAGCCTTAGAACTAGGCGGTTCTGAAGCCATTTTATCCTTTGCGGAAGAATTAGACCTCCAAGGAATCATCAAAAATCGGGTAAACCTTTGGCGAATGCGAGCCTCTAACCCTATGAGGAGAGCGCATAGTCGCCGTCCCTTAGATATTTTAGAAGCCAAAGCTCTAGTAGTCATTGCTTGTTACATCGCTCGGCGGTTAACAGTCGTTATTCGGCAATTACTAACCATATATCAACAATTAGCCCAAAAGCAGATTCCCCCAGAACAAAATTTAAGATTAGCTAATTACCTAGAAAGGTTTAGAACCCACTTTAAAAGTCGGATGAATTCCCGGCGTTCCGGTGTCCTAGCATTAACCTCTGATGAAAAATTAGATGAACTAGCTATAGACTTATTAGGAAAATTACTATTTTGCACAGGTACGGCGGGAATGCAGCGATACTGGATTTCTCTTTTTGACGGTGAAGTAGAGTAAATAAAATGAATATCCAACGTAAATATAGTTTACCTAATTGCACCCTGCTCCTAGAAGGGTTGAGTGACATGACACGGACAGTTAACTTTCAAGAACTCCGTCCCGAACTATCCATATTAGTGAATGCAGAATGCCATTTATCTAATTATGATCAACCTATAAGTGGAGGTAGGGAATTTTTTGAAAGCTTAGTTAGAGCGGTTAGTGCTTACGCTCAAGAAGTTTTAAGCAATATACCCAATCCCCAAGGCAAAAAATTTGAACATCAAAATTCAGAGTTAGTTGAATTACAAAAAATTGACAGCAACAGACACAAATTAATTGTTCACTCCGAAATCACAGCAGACAATCAAGGGGGAAACAACAACCCCGGACAACCGCTGCAAATCGTCCTCAACACAGTCCAATTATTTGATTTAGTTGAAGCCGTAGATCAGTTTTTTGCTGATAGCCAGACTTTACCAGAATTATCCCTAGAACTACACCCAGTTCATCGCAGTTATGGTGGTTCTAGTCAAACCTTGCTTAAACAGGCAATCCCCGCTACCGTCGGCGTATCCAGCCTCGCCGTAGCCGCCGTAGCCTTTAGTTTAATTCCTGCACCCCAACTCCGTCCACCTCAAGTCAAACCAGAAATACAGTCCAGTACTTCCACTCCCACAGCGTCAGTATCACCCTCAATTACACCCACAGCAGCAGCCACCCCTACAACCACACCCACAGCATCAGAAACCCCCGTTACCAAGGATTTGGAAGCACTTTTAAAGACAGTTCCAGAAATAACAGATCCATCTCAATTACGGGCATTAAATCGCCAAGTTTACAATCAAATTCATCCAGCTTGGACAAATCGCTCAGGATTACCAGAGGATTTAGTGTATCGTTTAGGTGTCGCTGCCGATGGTAGTGTCGTTGGTTATAAAGCAGTAAATCAGAAAGCTAGTGACGCAATCGAGAAAACACCACTGCCTAAACTACTTTATAATCCTGCTAATCGCGTCCCTAATGAACCTATTGCTCAATTCAAAGTCGTATTTACCCAAAAAGGGTTTCTAGAAATTAGTCCCTGGTTAGGATACGCTAAAACACCAGAAGTAACTGGCGAAAAAATTACTGATACCAGTAAAATTAAGGATTTAAATCAAAAGCTGTATAGTACAATTCGTCAAAATTGGAGTGTTACTCCTACCTTTGCTAAGGATTTAAAATATCGAGTAGCGGTGAATAAAGAAGGCGTAATAGCTGACTATGAACCACTTAATCAAGTTGCTTTTGATCATTTCCGGGAAACTCCTCTACCTCAGATGTTTCAATCAGTTTATGGCTCAAATGTAGCTGCACCTGATAATAAACAACCTCTAGCTCATTTTCAGGTAGTATTTACACCCAAGGGAGAATTAAAAGTTATGTATTGGAAGGGATACAAATAATTGTCAGTTGTCAGTTGTTTGGGGAAAAATTTTTTTCTTCTTCCTCCTGACTCCTGACTCCTAACCCATGACTTACGTTACGCTGCGCTATCACGGAAAGATTTTTCCAGTTATGATATTCAAAATTTTGGCAAATTTTTTCATATTAGTAATTATAGCTGTTTGGGTAGTGGCGATCGCTCTAATTTCTGTCCAAAATGCTACTCCTGTATCTTTACAGTTTTTGGTTTTTCAATCCATACAAATTCCCTTTGGGTTAATGTTAGCTTTTAGTGTGTCTGTCGGTTTATTAGGTACAGCCGTTTTGCAGCCTCTCTGGGGGTTGGGAGAGTCTCAATCTAGAATAGATGAAGATGCAGAGTTTTTTGTTGATGATGAGGATTTCTAGTAGGGGCGGGGTTTCCCCGCCCTCAATTGTATTAAATCCGAATAATAAGTAGGTTGGCGTTGAAAATTGTCGTTATGGCAAGGCAAAAGGCAAGAGGCAAGAGGCAAGAGTGAAGAGGGTTTGGGCGATTTTACGTTTCTTTACACAGTTTGGTTTTATTGTGTTCACCTACTTAGTCAGCCAATTCCAATTAATTAATGTTCATGACGATTTAACCAAGTTACTAACTCCCGGTTCGCCCATTTAAAATCGAGTTACAAAAAAGCTGAACGATTTAATCAGGGTTTTCGGCTTTGATAAAAATGTACTACCCTACAGACTTTATGCGTCCATATCATAAGGGACTTCCAAGAAATAAATTATCCTGATTAACGAACCACGGAGGCGCAGAGGACACAGAGGAATAAGGGTTTGAGAGATTTTTGCGTTAGGTGGTTTATCGGTTGTCAAGAGATTGCTTCCTTTCACTCGCAATGACAACTCATGCAGCACAGGTTTATTAGAGACTTCCAATCAAAAAAATATCCCAAAATTTCTTGTGGTGCGGGACGAATTGCCCGCTAATCATCAAGGACGGGCAGGACTTGTGCTACAAACGTTGTCAAAACTCACGATTTTATCAAATTTAAAAGGGTTTCTCATGCAAAGAGGAAAAGAGATTTTTTATTAGTCGGTTTAAACCGACTTTTGCTTTTAGACAGGGAATTTATTCCCTGGCTATTAATAAGGATCAGAATCAAACCTTCCCCGTTTCACACTTCTGAGATAATAACCCCGTGATGGTAATTTATTTAAGTCGAAAGTATCACCTCTAGGAACTCGCCAGATTTTGTAATCGTGATAGGTGAGAGGAGTCCCCTTTTCACAAATTTCTGGGAGATGATCTCCTAAGACAAAATAGGCTGAACCTTTACCCACAACTTTAGCAATACCATATTTATCAACTAGTAAAGATGTTTGTTCACTAATTGCTATCCCTAACGCTTTTGAAGATACACCATCTTGAATTTGTCGGGCAATAAAAACCATAATTCTTCCCATTCTTTTGCGTTCATCAAAGTGGGTATCAATGATAGTTCCGCGCAAATATTTCCACTGGAAAAAATTATAGGTAAAGGTAATATTCCCGTAAGGATCATCAAGGGCTTCATGAGTTTCAATACTATCTTCACAAGCACAGGAATCATAAACATATTCACTTTGAATCATCGCCCCGGCACTTGTACCCCCAATCGCACCGCCTTTATCGTAAACTGACTTGATAGCAACTTCTAATTTAGTGTTTTTCCAGTGGCGAATATATTCACATTGATCACCACCCGCAAAGAAAATTACGCCAGCATTTCTGACTTTATCAAAAATATCGGTTCTGTTCGCTTCTTGACGATTACGAATGATGAGAGTTTCTACATATTTGACACCTCTCATGGAATAAATTAACTGATTGTAATCATCATTACCAGCAGCCCGAATGACTAAAACATTAACTTTATTGTCGCTGTAACTACCACCCCTGACTTGATTAATCATCCATTGGATAGCGTCATCAACATCAGGACCACCTCCACCTAAGTTATGAACAGGACCAGCTAATTTAGGGAGTTTATAAGCTGGTTTGGCGGTGGGAGTCTGACTATCGGCGATGATATCCTCAAAGAACCGTTTTAACTTGGCTGTTAAACGATCTAGGATACGATTTATCATCTTCAATAAGCTGTTTTTTGCATTATGCAAACGCTTGGATGTATTTAGGAATGCCTTTATCATATTAAAATCTTGTCAAGCAAACAGCAATCATTTCTAACTTTCGCATTGTCCAAGGCTAAATTCCTAGCGTACAGGGTTTGTAGTGTTTTTTTATGGCAAATTATCAGAGTAATCTTTGATTCTCGTTACCAGACAATTTCTGCTCGTTCTTGCACTACTCTTTTATAAACCATTTCTGTTTGCTTACCTAATTTTGTCCAGCTAAATCTTTTTTCTAAATCTGCATAAGCGTTATTTACCAACCATTGACAATAATCTGGGTTTTTCAAAACTTCTAATATTCCCCAAGCTACAGAGTCCGAGTCGTTTACCCAAGTGGTAATTCCCGTTTTTGTGTGTTGAACTACTTCTGGTAAACCACCAGTATCGGAAACTATGACTGGTACGCGAGAGGCAAAACTTTCTAAGGCAACTATACCAAAGGGTTCATAAAGACTGGGAAAAACTGCACAGTCAGCAATGGTTTGAAATTTATCCAAGTATTCATCAGTCAGAAACCCAGTAAAGTAACACTTATGCCAAATTCCCAAATCCCAAGCTTGACGTTTAAGATGGTCAGTATTACCACCACCGACAATGACAAATTTAACATTACCTTCCATTTCCCATAGTACCTTGGGGGCGGCATTAAGTAATATGGGTACGCCTTTTTCATAGGTCATGCGACCAAGATAATACACAATTTTTTCATAATCTGCGGCAAATCGTCGCCGAAAATCTTGAGCATGAAAATCTTGATGATGTATTTTCTTTTCTGGGCGGATACCATTATAGATTACGTCAATTTTATCATTACTAATATGTAGTGTTTGGATCATTTGCTGACGCATATATTCACTACAAACAATGACTCGCCAAGCATTGTGAGCTAGTGCATATTCTTTATCATGAATATAGCGTTGGGTATCATTATGAATGCCGTTATAGCGTCCATGTTCGGTGGCGTGAATTGTGGCAATGAGGGGAATTTTAAAGGTATGCTTGAGAGCGATCGCTGCATCTCCAACTAACCAATCATGGGCATGAATCAGATCAAATGGATCTTTGTCGGTCAACAACTGACCACCATGTTTTCCCATGCTCTCATTTAAGTTTACCACCCAGTGGAAAAAATCGTTACTAGCAGGTACTGGGACACGATGGATATGAATTCCTTCAACCACCTCATACAAGGATGCTGGACCGAATTCTGGCGTGATTAGGTGGATATCATGACCTAGCTTGATTAATTCCGGGTACAACTCAGCAACGTGACGAGCAATTCCGCCAACTATTCTCGGTGGAAATTCCCAACTCAGCACTAATATCTTCATTTGACTCCCCGATGATTGACAAAAATCTCAAAAGTTTAAAAACTATAATTATCTCAAAAAAAAAAGGGAACAGGGAACAGGGAACAGGGAACAGAGAACATTTTGCCATAATATTCAAAAATATAGAACTCATATTTGATTCTTGAAAAAAATTAGGTATTGTAGGGTGCGTCAGACTGCATAAATTGTATCAATAAACAGATTTGTAATATCTGACGCACCCTACGTATCTTTTCATAAATCAAATATTATTGCTATATGTTTCATTTCTTATACATAGCAATCTTATGAATTTTTTTTGTTCAAACTCCTGACTGGGCGCAGGCCCTGCGCCCCTACCTCCTGACTCCTTAAATTAAGTTACAAGAACTTGATACAGCTTGTTTAAGTAAAACTGCATATTCTTCACTACTAATATGATAAGCGCCAAATCTAGCTAAATGAGGATTCATCATTTGTGCGTCAAATAGTCTAAATTTCTGTTGACGCAATCTTTCCACTAACTTGACCATTGCTACCTTAGAACCTTCGGAAATGTTGAAAAACATGGATTCACCAATAAAAGCACCACCAATGACAATTCCCAAAATTCCTCCAGCTAATTTATCACCAAACCAAGTTTCAAAACTATAAGCGCAACCATTTTGGTAAAGTAACTCATAAATCTTGACTAATTCTGGAGAAATCCAAGTTGTGTCGCGGTTAGCACAGCCAGCAACCACTCCTAAAAAGTCCCGGTTAATGGCGACTGTAAACCTTTTTTGGTTAATGACGCGCTGTAATGACTTAGGATAGCGAAAGCGTTCATCCAAAGGGATTAGAGTCCGTTCCTTACTTCCATACCATCCCAGGTTATTACTTTCATCAGACATGAGAAAATAACCTTGAGCATAACCCCGAACAATAGCAGCAACATCATATTCCATTATCTTCTTCTAAGATTACCCTAGCAAACAAATTCTATATAAAATATACAAAAATGACTTCAGTAATTCCATCTATTACCTTACCTCCTTCGGAAAATCCCCAGCAAGAAGGTGAATGGTTACAACAAAACCTGTTACATTGGCTTGATGAAGAGTTTATTCCTGAAGCAATCAATCAAAATATTGCCCAGCGGGCATCACAGATTTTTGTGAGACAACGCATGGAGGGAGAAAATGATTTAGGTTCTCTGGTAATTGCTATTGTTACAGAGATGCAATCATTTGATTTTTCTAAAAGTTTTTTTGGAGAGTTTGCGATCGCCAACGCCGTTAGCGATCTACTCTTAGATAGCCTGGGAATTGATTATTGTTGTGGACAATAATAACTTGGTCATTGGTCATTGGTAATAGGGAACAGGGAACAGGGAACAGGGAACAGGGAACAGGGAACAGGGAATAGGGGGATATTGATATTTCTCTTGCCTCTTGCCTCTTGCCTCTTGCCTCTTGCCTCCTTCTACTGACCACTGACCATTGACAACTAACTCTACCAGCTAGACTTAACAACACCAGGTAAAAGACCTTCGTGGGCCCATTCCCGGAGTACGTTCCGAGACAAGCCGAAATCACGGTAAACGCCTCTAGGACGACCAGTTAACCAGCAACGGTTGTGCTTACGAGTAGGCGCACTGTTACGGGGTAATTGTTGAATTTTACGGTGAACTTCTAACTTCAGCAACGGAGATTCTGCTGTTCTAAACTCTTCTAATAGTGCTTCTCGCTTTTCAGCATACTTAGCTACCATTTTGGCGCGTTTCTTCTCGCGCTCAATCATACTCTTTTTCGCCATGAATTCCCTAATCTAATGAAAGACAGCATTCTCTATTCTACACCTTTATTGGCAATAATAGAGAAATTGGTAATAAAGTAAGTAGGGTTTGCTGAAAAAGTTGTCTGTGAGGGCTAGGAGTCAGGAGTCAGGAGTCAGAATACACAATAAAATCAAACTGTGTAAAAAAACGTAAAATCGCTGAAAACTTCTTTACTCTTGCCTCTTGCCTCTTGCCTCTTGCCTCTTGCCTCTTGCCTCTTGCCTCTTGCCTCTTGCCTCTTGCCAAGAAATAAATTATCCTGATTAACGAACCACAGAGGCGCAGAGGACACAGAGGAATAAGGGTTTGAGAGATTTTTGCGTTAGGTGGTTGAGTATTTTTTTATTTGGAAGTCCCTTACCAAGAATGTAAAGCCCGTAACTGAGGTGTTTTTTTGACTTGATGGGCTTGCATTCTCGTGAGGACATCATCTAAGATGCCTACGGCTTCAATAATATAATCACCCTTATTGAGCATGACACATTCTGCCCGTTCTGACATGGCAGCATCAGTAATTTCTGCCCGTGACGGCATTCCGTGTTTAACAAGATTTTCTAAGACTTGAGTTGCCCAAATTACGGGGATATGGGCAGCTTCACATAACCATAGTATTTCTTCTTGAATTTCTGCCAGCCGTTGATAACCAATTTCCAGCGCCAAATCTCCTCTGGCAATCATAATTCCAAAGGGTTGTTTCCCGGCGGCTTGAATAATTAATTCTGGCAAATTACTCACTGCTAAGGGTGTTTCTATTTTGGCAACTATGGCAGGTGTAGGAGAATTTTCTGGTAATCTTGTCGCTAATTCTTGTTGCAAAAGTTGAATATCTGCGGGTGTTTGCACATAGGAATAACCGATAATATCAACTTGATTGGCATGGGTGGTGATAAAATCTAAATCTTCTTGATCTTTTGTGGTTAAAGAACTCAAATGTAATTCAGTGTCAGGAAAATTAATGCCTTTTTCTGGTAATATTTTCTCACCTTTGAGACGGGCATGGGTAATTTTTAACCACACTCCCTCAGATGTAATTGACTCTACACAAGCACCAATCCGTCCATCATCAATCCAAACCATTGTACCAATTGTCAGTTGTTTTAATACTTCGGGAATTGTGCAAGTGGCTTGAAAAAAGGCAGAATCAATAGTCGTGGGTAACTCATGGGTAAGGAGAAGAGATTCACCTTTAAATATTCGTTGTTTGGGACTGGGGGTAAGAACAGATTTAATTCTGGTTTTGGGACCACTCAAATCCATGAGAATTTTACAAGAAGATTCTAATTCTAATTCTAATTCTGCTTGTTTGACATTGTTAATCATTGCTAACCATTCAACCGGGGTATCATGGGCGCAATTAATTCTTACACAGTTTGTTCCTTGCCCAATGATATCCCGCAGGAATTCGTAATTGGTAGCGGCTGCATTGGGTAACGTTACCATGATTCTGACGCGACGGTTATCGAGGGTGTTGCCAAATAAATCTTCGGTATTTTGTTGAAGTAAGCGATCGCCTACAAAAAATGCGTCCAAAGGTGGATGTATAATTACAGAATCATTATCTGTGCGACAAACTGCCTGTAAGGTGGCAATCACCGCATCTAAAGTCGGTAAAACCTTAGCTTCTATCCTCCCCAATGAGGACAAGCCCCAAGGCATTAAAGCCGCTTGCAGTTGTCGCAAATCGTGTCTTCTCAGTGCCAGATAATAGGCAAGATTGAGACTACTATTAATAAAAGATTGTCGGTGAATTTGCTTTTTCCATCTTTGAAATATTTCTTTTCCTTCCTCATCAACAGATTGACGAAGTTCCTGTAATGTGGTAAGCAAAATACAAGGATCAGATAAATCCAACTCTATATTAGTAGACTGCATATTAATAAATTCAACTCCACTAATTTAAAAATCTTTTTTTAACGAACCACTTCAGGCACAGAGGTCACAGAGAGAAGAAAAATTCTTGACTGAATTGTATTGGACTATAACGGACATTTAAATTCACTTTTTACCTACTGTTAACTAATCCTTTCAAAAAAGTAAAAATCTTGAAAAATTCTCTCCTAACCTCTTTCCTCTGTGTCCTCTGTGCCTCTGTGGTTAGATAAATTATTTTCAAACCACTTCAGACACAGAAAGCGCAGATTTTTGATTTACCTATTAGAGGGTGTTTGAAAAGTTATGGTTGATGTATCAAATATTTTTTACCCCACCCTAACCCTCCCCTTAGTAAGGGGAGGGAACTGGATTTTTCTTGTTTCCCCCCTTTATAAGGGGGGACTAAGGGGGGTAACAATGTGATAAAAATTACGGGATACGACTTTTCAAACATCCTCTTAGGGACTTCCAAGAAATAAATTATCCTGATTAACGAACCACAGAGGCGCAGAGGACACAGAGGAATAAGGGTTTGAGAGATTTTTGCGTTAGGTGGTTGAGTATTTTTTTATTTGGAAGTCCCTTAGTTATTTCCCTGTTTCTGCTTTCGCAATTTCTAACATTGTCTTAATCACAGAATCAGGGTTGAGACTAATAGAATCTATACCTTGTTCAACTAAAAAACGAGCAAATTCTGGATAATCGCTGGGTGCTTGTCCACAAATACCAATTTTGCGACCATTTTGTTTAACAGTAGTTATGGCTTTGGCAATTATTCTTTTAACAGCTTCGTTGCGTTCATCAAATAAATGTGCCACTAATTCAGAATCTCGATCTAATCCTAATGTTAATTGGGTTAAATCATTAGAACCAATGGAGAAACCATCAAAGACTTGGCTAAATTCATCAGCTAATAAAACGTTACTTGGTAACTCGCACATAACGTAAACTTCTAAGCCATTTTCGCCTTTAACTAAGCCATTTTTTGCCATTTCTGCTAATACTCGTTTTCCTTCTTCGGGAGTGCGACAAAAGGGAACCATGAGAATCATATTGGTTAAACCCATTTCTTCTCTTACCCGTTTCATAGCTTGACATTCTAATGCAAAACCTTCACGATAACGAGGATCATAATAACGGGAAGCACCACGCCAACCAAGCATGGGATTTTCTTCTTTGGGTTCAAATTGTCTACCACCTAAAAGGTTTGCATATTCGTTACTTTTGAAATCTGATAATCGGACAATTACAGGTTTGGGATAAAATGCTGCGGCTATTGTACCTATACCTTGCGCCAATTTAGCAATAAAGAATTCGGCTTTATCTTCATATTGGGCTGTTAATTCAGTAATTTTATATTTGGCAAGTTCATCTTCTAATTCGTCAAAATGTAATAATGCTAAAGGATGGGCTTTAATATGATTAGCAATGATAAATTCCATTCTGGCTAAACCAACACCATCATTAGGAATTGCGGTTAAACCTAAAGCTTCTTCAGGATTACCCACATTCATCATTATTTTGGTGCGGGTTCGCGGTAAGTTATCTAATGGTAATTCTTGAATTTCAAAGTTTAACAAACCTGAGTAAACTTGACCTGTTTCCCCTTCTGCACAACTAACAGTAATCTCTTGTCCTGTTTGTAATATTTCTGTTGCATTTCCACAACCAACTAATGCAGGAATACCCATTTCTCTGGCAATAATTGCTGCGTGACAGTTACAAACAACTACAGGAGTATATTTATCTGTAAAAACCAGATAATTATGATGATCCGCAACAGTTATATTATAAACTTCAGCGTCTACTGCATCTGCAACTTTAATAACTCGTTGCATCCGAATATTACCTTGCAGAAGTTGTTCAAATTGACCTATTTCACGGAGTTGTTTATCAGAAATTAGGAGATTTTTATCTTTTCTAAGTTTGATTTGTCCTGTAACATTGTCACCAAATAGTTGATTAGTAGCAAAGAATCGGGTTTGAATAACTCGTGGATTAATATCTCCTTTGACTCGTTGGGTATATTCTAAAATTTGCTCTAATTTTTCTACAATTTGGACATTGTAGATATGACGATTTCTGGTAACTTGAGGAACAGTATTGATTTTCAAACAAGCAATAATGACAGCTTGTAGTAAGTTCTCTTCAGAGATATAGATGTTAATGCGATTATTAGCATAGCAACCATCACCATCAATCACACCTCCTAAAAAGTAATAAGCAACTTCTGAAGTGTTTTCCAGGAGAATTTGAGTAATTTGTTGTTCTTTTTGTTTTAAGTCATAAGCTATAGCTTTAGAATAAATACGATAAGCTGTAGCTTGTCCTTTTACCTGTTTTCCTCGGATGTAACCTGA
Source organism: Aphanizomenon sp. UHCC 0183 (assembly GCF_009712065.1). Taxonomy (NCBI): domain Bacteria; kingdom Bacillati; phylum Cyanobacteriota; class Cyanophyceae; order Nostocales; family Aphanizomenonaceae; genus Aphanizomenon; species Aphanizomenon sp. UHCC 0183. The sequence continues at coordinate 17,034 of NZ_VILC01000064.1, forward strand.
AGATACTGCTTTCTCACAAGGAGTAAAAGATTTACCATAAACAGCATTCATTTTGTCATTCATAGTAGCTATGAATGCTTGTTTTTCTGGTAAACATTTTTGAATAAACTGGACTTCCCCATGAGTTCGACTAGTGTAAATTGAACCGTCTGTGATGATTCCCCCAATCAGATAAGCTAAATCAGCTTCTTGATTTTTGTTGTCACCTAATGTGGGAATATTCTGAGATACAAGCACCATTTCCTGAGTATCTAACATTTCTTGAATCTCAGTTTTGGTATATTCACCATTCCGCAAGTTGACCATTTTATGATCAGGAGTTAATCGCAGGATATTATCTGTGACTCTCCCAGTTTGAGATACACTCACACCAATTGTTTTAGATGTCCGTTTCATAGCATCTGTAATGGGTTTCCATTCCATTTGATGGGTTTTGGTGTTGAGGGCTAAAGTTGATAATCCTTGATATCCTTGTTCATAAATCTGCTGAATGGTCATAAAACCTTGATTGGTGAGAATTTTTGTCTCTCCATCAAAACAAGTCCGTCCCCCAGAGTTAGTGACAATAGCACTAGCTTTTTTCATAATCGGTTCCCAGTCGGGGTCTGTGCGGTTAGTAACTAACACTTCTCCGGCTTGGAAGAGATGAATTTCCGGCACATCTAGAATTACTCTAGCTTTACCTTGACCGATCATTTCGCCAACGCTGCGACCTGTTAATAAAACTTTGCTTTTTTCTTGGAGTTGATAACTTCTGAGAACGGTTTTTGATTTTTGTGATTGAACTGTTTCTGGTCTAGCTTGGACGATAAATAACTCACCAGTTATCCCATCTTTTGCCCATTCAATATCCATTGGGGTGGATATTCCCCGAACTTGGGAATAATGATCTTCAATGATACAAGTCCATTCCGCTAGTTGGAGGATTTCTTGATCATTTAGGGCAAATTGATGACGTTCAAGTTGAGGAACGGAAATATTTTTGGTTAATTTTGATCCGCCTAGATCATAAACCATTTTAATTTCTTTTGTTCCCAACCGCTTTTGGAGAATGGGTTTATATCCTTTTTTTAAAGTTGGTTTAAATACTAAATATTCATCTGGGTTAACTGCACCTTGAACGATGTTTTCACCCAAACCGTAAGCAGCGGTAATTAAAGCGGCATTTTGAAACCCTGTTTCTGTGTCAATGGAAAACATGACTCCAGAAGATGCTAAATCAGAACGTACCATTTTTTGGACACCGACTGATAAGGCTACTTCAAAATGATCGAAACCTCTTATTTGTCGGTAGGAAATTGCCCTGTCTGTGAAAATAGAGGCAAAGCATTTATGGCAAGATTCTAATACACCTTTGATACCATGAACATTCAGGTAGGTTTCCTGTTGTCCCGCAAAACTAGCATCTGGTAAGTCTTCGGCTGTGGCACTAGAACGAACAGCTACATCAGTATTAATACCGCATTCTTCACAAAGATTTTGATAGGATTTAGCGATCGCTTCCTGTAATTCTAGCGGAAATGGGGTTTCTAACATCAATGATCTGGCTTGTTTGCCACATTCTTGCAAATTATCCATATCTTCGACATCTAAATCTGCAAAAATCTTCCTCAGTTTTGCCTCTAACCCAGCCGCAGTAATGAAGTATCTATAAGCATAAGCCGTAGTCGCAAATCCCGTGGGAACTTTTACCCCTTGAGAACTTAGCTGTTGAATCATTTCGCCTAAAGAGGCATTTTTACCACCTACTAGGGGAATATCCGCAATTCCTACGGTATTAAAGGGTAATACTAAAGCTTCTTGTGTAATTTGGCTATTTTCTTGGTTGCGTTTAATTTCCAACATATTCTGAGATTCCTTAAATAGCTACTGTTATTTAATTCAGAACCCATTCTGTTTATGCACGGACAGTTTAAAGATGTTGCGAGGATATAGAGGAGGGGACGGGATTTACTACCAGATGTCTCATCCATTTATGATTACTCTAGTTTAGAGTGTAAATAAATATAGAGGCAATATAGCGAAATATTACGTAATATATTGTTCTTGCAAATATTCTCACAATCCCCCCATCCTTGAGAGTTAAAATTCAGGAATGTACATAAGAAGTTTTATTTTATCTCAATTCATTACATGACTACATTTAGCCAACCGCTTGCAAAGAAGGACTTAAAACTATTATGCCTCAATGCCCTTGTTGTTCCGATTCACTCTTACACCATATTCGTGGTACTGAATCTTATTGGTTTTGCCGCAGTTGTTGGCAAGAAATGCCTGTATTAACCCAACGTCATACCGCTGAAGTCCCAAGACCCATTTTAGCAAAGTTAACTAAAAAAATCGCCCCCCCAGAATATCGTCTTGGTTCTTATTGTTTAATTCAACCAAATTCTTTTCAATCAAGATTAGAGGGAAAATTCTCTCGCTAAAGCTGGAATATAATTTATTTATTACCAAATAAAATTTCAAGAATGATTGTAGCTTGCTTCCCGAAGGGTACGCAGATGAACGCAGATGAACGCAGATGAATTAATGGATTTATTAGTTTTTACAATATCTATGTTCTACTGTTATTTATTACCAAATCTGACTTAAATCTAAAACAAATCCGGGTAATAAATTCTCACCAGTTAATGTTTGGGGATTGTCTAATTCTTCAACTGCACAATTGGGACGATAAATAAATACTTTCCGTTGTTTTCTATCAATTAACCATCCTAATTGTGTACCATTATCTATATATTCTTGCATCTTTTCTTGCAGAATCTTTAAATTATCAGTTTCTGAACGCAATTCAATAATAAACTCAGGACAAATAGGAGCAAATTTTTTCCTTTGTTCTGCTGGTATTGCTTCCCATTTTGCGCGGTTTATCCAAGCTGCGTCAGGAGAACGCACTGCACCATTAGGTAAGGTAAAACCACCACTAGAACCAAATCCTACTCCTGTACGATTTTGCTTTGTCCAAACACCTAATTCACCGATTAAATTAAAATTACGTCCACCTGTTTCTGAATCTGTAGGAGACATAAGAGACTTCCAAATAAAAAAATGTCCCAAAACTAACGCAAAAACCCTCCCTATTTCTTCTCTCTCTGTGTTCTCTGTGCCTCTGTGGTTCGTTTGTTCATTTATTTATTGGGATAATTTATTTCCTGGAAGTCCCTAATTAATAAATCTCCAAGATGGTTACGTTCAATTCTCAAATCACGGTTTAACTGACAGAAATTAAAAAATTGATCATCATTCATGATGATATTGGGTTGCATTTTTAAAACCATTGGTAAGAAAAACATTGTTGCGTATCGTATAAGGGTTTAGCAATGCTAAACCCCTACATGATTTTAAAATTCTCCAGCTAATGCGGGAATACAACGTTCACACAGTAAAGGATGTTCTGCTGATTCACCCACATGGGGAGAATAGTTCCAACAGCGATCGCATTTCTGATATGATTTTCCATCATGTTCATAGTCTGCGGCATTAACTACCCCAATATCCCAATTATCTTCACCTTGAACTCGCAGGGTTTTCAATCCTTTTAATGTCTCAGGAGTATCTAATAATTGCACATTGGAAGTTAGGAACAAATACCGTAATTCATCAATTCCATTACCGCTAACATTCAAAGGTTCGATAGCAGTGCGTAATTTTTCATCACTCAGATAAATCAATGCAATAGCTTCTAGAGAAGAACCAATTAACTTTTCTGTCCGCGCTTGTTCTAAAACCTTATTAACATCACCACGAATCCGTCGCAGTGTTTTCCAAAATTCCGCTAATTCAGGATTATCCCATTTATCATCCACTTGCACCCAACCAGCTTGGAAAACTGATTTATATTGGGTTTCGTAGGGGATAAATTGCCAGATATCCTCCGCAGTATGACACAAAACAGGGGCGATCGCTCTGGCTAAATTCTCCAAAGCAATTTGCAAAACCGTTTGACAACTACGACGACGGAAAGCATCAGCAGAACTGATATATAATCTATCCTTCGCAACGTCTAAATAAAAGTTCGACAAATCCACAACGCAGAAATTCTGCACAGTTTGAAAAAAGCGGAAAAACTGGAAACTATCAAAAGCGTCCGTCACCTCATTAAACACCTCACGAATGCGGTGCAGCATATATTTATCCAAATCTGGTAAATCATCAAAAGCTACAGCATCCTTCTGAGGATCAAAATCATGCAAACTCCCCAATAAAAACCGCGCTGTGTTGCGAATCTTATTTCTTACATCAGCTAATTGCTTGATGATGTTACCACCCAGACGCACATCACCAGAATAATCAACCGAAGAAACCCACAACCGCAAAACATCCGCACCATAAGCAGGTTGTTGTTTTTGGTTAGTCCCACCTTGAATCATCAATTGAGGATCTACCACATTCCCCACAGATTTGCTCATTTTCCGGCCATTTTCATCCAAGACGAAACCATGAGTTAACACAGTTTTATAAGGTGCAATGCCATTAACCGCCACACTGGTTAACAAAGAAGATTGAAACCAACCCCGATGTTGGTCAGAACCTTCCAAATACATATCAGCAGGGTAGCGTAACTCCGGTCTTTGCTTGGCCACAGCCGCCCAAGATGAACCAGAATCAAACCAGACATCCATTGTATCTGTACCCCGGCGGTAAGTCTTGCCATTATGACGATATGTTTCCGGTAATAACTCCTCTACCGACAACTCCCACCAAGCATCAGAACCCTTTTCGGCAAAAATAGCTTGAACGTGGTTAATCGTGTCCGCATTCAGCAAAACTTCCCCAGTCGCTTCATCATAAAACACCGGAATCGGTACACCCCAAGAACGTTGACGAGAAATACACCAATCGGATCTTTCTGCTATCATCGGCGTGATGCGGTTCTCACCTTGTGCGGGAATCCACCGCACAGATGAAATAGCCTTTAAAGCCTCCTCCCGAAAACCAGCCACAGAAGCAAACCATTGTTCAGTAGCGCGGAAAATCGTCGGTTTCTTAGTTCTCCAATCATAAGGATACTTGTGAGGATAAGCTTCCTCCTTCAACAGAGAACCAGCCTCGCTTAAAGCATCAATAATCGCTTGATTACCCTCACCCAAAACATTCAAGCCAGAAAACTTACCAGCCTCATCCGTAAAATTCCCACTATCATCAACAGGAGCAAGAATCGGCAAACCGTAACGCTGACCAACAATGTAGTCCTCTTGACCATGACCAGGAGCAGTATGCACCAACCCAGTCCCCGACTCAGTAGTGATATAATCACCACCAACCACCACCAGACTTTCACGGTCAAAAAGAGGATGACGATAAGTAGTACCTTCCAAATCCTGACCAGAGAATTTAGCCTTTACCGTTAACTCACAATCCAAAACCCCAGCCAACCTATCTACCAACTCAGCCGCCACAATCAGATATCTGCATTCTCTCCGCGCCTCTGCGTCTCTGCGTGAAACCTCCACCACCGCATATTCCAACGTACCATTCACAGCCACAGCCAAATTACCGGGGATAGTCCAAGGAGTAGTAGTCCACACAGCCACACCCAAATCAGGCAAGAAGCCATCCAAACTAGCTTTTAACCCTTCAGCAACCTTCACCACCGGAAAAGCGGCGTAAATACTGCGGGAAACGTGACCTTCAGGGTATTCTAACTCTGCTTCTGCTAAAGCGGTTTTAGAACTAGGACTCCAATGTACAGGCTTTAAACCGCGATAAATATAACCTTTGAGGAACATTTCCCCAAATACGCCAATTTGCGCGGCTTCGTATTCCGGTTTTAAGGTTAAATAAGGATTTTCCCAATCACCCCAAATCCCATAGCGTTTAAAGCTTTCTCGTTGTTCGTCTACGGTCTTCAGTGCGAACTCTTTGGCTTTTTGACGCAATTGCAAAGGAGTGAGATTTTGCCGTTCTGCCTGTTTCATATTTTGCAGAACTTTTAACTCAATAGGCAACCCGTGACAATCCCAACCAGGAACGTAGCGAATTTTACGACCTTGGAGCAAATGGTAGCGGTTAATAATATCTTTGAGAATCTTATTTAAAGCATGACCAATATGCAACTGGCCGTTAGCATAGGGGGGTCCATCGTGCAGTATAAATAATTCGCCGGGGTTGTTTTCTGCCAGTTGAGAATAAATGTTGTTTTCTGCCCAGAATTTTTGGATTTCGGGTTCGCGCTTGATTGCGTTTGCCCGCATATCGAAGTTAGTCTTGGGTAAGTTGACGGTATCTTTGTATTTTCCAGTTTCGGTCACAGGTTCATGCCTAAATGTAGGTGTGCAGGTTATCCGATCAATTATAAGAGATGGTATGATTGTAGGCTAAATGAACTGTGGAATATGAGATCGTCTTGATAAAGATATTAAGCGTGCGTCTTATTTCATTTTCCATTTTCACTTTATTGCTCCGTCTTCACAAGCTTGATAACATGACCCATATATTGAGAAAGCAACTCCATTGAATGAGTAGCTAATATAAATTGAACTTGACTACCTTTTGTTAACTCAAGTAATGCGTGAATAAGTTGACGTTGCCATTTTACATTTAAGGATATTTCTGGCTCATCAATAATAAAAATTGTTGCTTTATCTCTTGCAGTCAGAGTGTTACAAAAAAGTAATAAAAGTTGTTTTTCTCCTGAAGATAGTTTTTCAGGAGATAATTCTAGATTTTCATCAGTAAATATTTTGATTCCATCTCTGACATGAAGCTTTATATATTTATCATGGAAAAATTTATTGATGGTACTTTCAAACGTAGTTAATAACTTTTGTGTATCTTGTAGTGCATCAAATCTTGCCGATACACTATCCAAATATGGTTTTAAAACACTCGATACAAGTGTAGATTTTCCTTTTGAATTTGATTCCAATATATTAACAATATTTTGACTATCCAATGGTGACATTAAGCCAAATCGAGAAAAATCTTTACTACGATTGTCTGCATTTATTAAGTCTTTAATTAATATTTCAAGTGGTTTTGGCAATTCTTCTATAACTTCTTTTTCTGAATTTTGAAGAATTTCAGTAATAATTTCTTCATAGACGTTGTGTACATTTGCTTCTCCTTGACTTGTCCCTGTTAATGTTTGATCACTAATCCATTTTTGAGTTCTTTTAATGGATGTTTTTAAAACTATATCTCTGTTAATTAAAGAATAATCATCTAATACATCAAAGCTTGATGAAGTAGTTCTTCTTCTTGAGAATAAAAATTCTCTATGTTTTTCATATAAATCATTATCATCATCATCTGGTAAGATATCACTTTTTAAGATTCTATCATCACCTAAAAAGAACATATTTAATTGAAGTTCTGTTAATTTCTCACAAAATTTATCACTTGGCAAGTGTTGTTTTCGTTTATCATATTCATAGTCCATTAGTTCATCAAAAATACTAATTTTATTCTGAAAAATTTGCAATTGAAATGAACCAACTAACTCTGAATTACCTCGACTAGCAATAAAACTATTACCATCAGCAAGAATTAACGAAAATTTGCTAAAAGGAATTTGGGTTAAAAATTTACGATGTCCAGGATGTGGTGATAGCAAATGAAATAAAAGCTTTAAAATCGTGGTTTTACCAGAACCATTATCTCCATAAAGGATCATGAGAGAAGAGTCTACTTCATTATGAGTATCTTTTTTTGATAATGTATAATTATATCTACCAAAAAGTTGCTCTACCTCAATACTTACAATGGAAAGGGGAGGACTATTGGTTTTAATATCAATCATCTGCATAACTGTTTCACTTTCCTAACGAACGAATAGATTGATTACATCAAAGGCTTTGATTCTTACTTATATTACTACAATTATACTAAAAAATAGTGGTTCTACCGCTCCTTTTATAATATTTTCGGAAAAATACGGCTTAAACCCTTATCTTGATTAGATTTGAGGCTTTAATACTCTTCAAAATAGGCGAACTCGGAGCAGTAGAACCATAATTTCCTCCCCCGCACCCCACATCATGTCATACATACCTTGACGCACAGCGCGATGAAAACTGGAATATTCCCAATCCTTTGGTGCTGTTACCAAACCATGTTTCACAGGATTATAATGAATATATTCAACGTGATTTTGAAAATCTATTTCATCTCTAATTAAATGTTCCCAAAAACGATGTTGCCATATAGCGCGTTGTTTTTTGTTTTTTCTAGATATAGATATATTTTCTGGTGAAATAGTTTCACATTTACGACTCAAATAACTTTTAATTAACCGCCAACGGGTAGAAAAATCATGATCATTTTCAGGTAAAGTCCAAATACAGTGGAGATGATCAGGTAAAATAACAACAGCAGCTATAATAAATGGATGTTTCTGCATT
>NZ_VILC01000065.1:0-4239 GCF_009712065.1 Aphanizomenon sp. UHCC 0183
TCGCCCAAACCCTCTTCAATCTTGCCTTTTGCCTCTTGCCTTTTGCCTTGTCATAACGACGATTTTCAATGCTAACCTACTTAACTCATAACTAACTAATGGTAAAAAACCGACCAATTGCAGTTGATTTATTTGCAGGTGCAGGTGGCATGACTTTAGGCTTTGAACAAGCTGGTTTTGATGTCCTAGCATCTGTGGAAATAGATCCAATTCATTGTGCAATTCATCAATTTAACTTTCCCTTTTGGACTGTGTTATGCAAAAGTGTGGAAGAAACAACAGGGAAGGAAATTCGGAATAGTTCTCAAATTGCTAATCAAGAAATTGATGTAGTATTTGGTGGTCCACCCTGTCAAGGTTTCTCATTAATGGGAAAACGTTCTTTTGATGATCCAAGAAACTCTTTAGTTTTCCATTTTATTAGATTAGTTGTAGAATTACAACCCAAGTTTTTTGTATTGGAAAATGTCAAAGGAATGACAGTCGGGAAACACAAAGAATTTATTGCTGAAATCATTAGTCAATTTTCCGAAAGTGGTTATCAAGTTAATGCAAATTACCAAGTTTTAAATGCAGCTAATTATGGAGTACCCCAAAATCGAGAAAGGTTATTTTTACTAGGTGCGCGTGAAGATTTAGAATTACCTAAATATCCAGAAAAAATCACATTCCCAGCAAAATCCAATCAATCTTCCGAAACTAAATTAGTCTTAACTCCTACAGTTTGGGAAGCATTACAAGATTTACCAGTCATAGAAAACTATCCAGAACTATATCAACAAGATTGGATATTTACAGAGTTTGCTAAACCTAGTAACTATGCTAAAAACCTGCGTAATCTTCCAACTGCAAAAAACAACTATTCCTACAAACGTCAATATGATCCTACTTTACTAACATCAAGTTTAAGAAGTAAGCATTCGACCGAATCTATGGATAGATTTGCATCCACACTACATGGTAAAATCGAATCAATCAGTCGTTTTCATAAACTTGATCCTGATGGTTTATGTAATACCTTAAGAGCCGGAACACCTAGTAATAAAGGTGCATTTACTTCACCTCGTCCCATACATCCTTTTATCCCCAGATGTATTACTGTTAGGGAAGCTGCGCGGTTACATTCCTATCCTGACTGGTTTCGATTTCATCCGACAAAATGGCATGGTTTTAGACAAATTGGTAATTCTGTTCCCCCGCTTTTAGCACAAGCAGTCGCAGAGGAAATTATTAAATTTTTAGATATCAAATCTTCTGATAGTGCAAAAGTGACAAAAACCATACCTCAAGGTATTAAAGATTTAGGGGATATTAGTTTATTAACGCTTGATATGTCAGCAGCAGCGAAATACTTTGGAGTGAACCCTGATGTTATAGAACCGAGAACCAGAAAAAAATGAATTTTTATAATTTAGCTTTCCCGACAGAAGCCCCAAGCTCACTCTTAGGAGCGTGGGATGAATGGCGCGTGAGTTGACGACAGTTCGCTGACTAATGTGCGTAGCACGAGAGAAGGGAATATAGAGGAGTATGTCACGTAATACAGCAAATTGTATCAATATCACCAATTATTTATAGCCATACTCCTGACTGGGCGCAGGGCCTGCGCCCCTACCTCCTGATAGCGTAGCGTGGCGTTAGCCATACTCCTGATAGCGTAGCGTGGCGTTAGCCATACTTCTAACCCTCACAGATAACTATAAAATATTGTTAAATCAAATGCCATGATAAATTACCTGAAATTAGCCTAATCATAATTATTACCTCAGTAATTATACAGATAATGATAGGATTGAGTCCAGAACCTAAACTCCCAATACCATAAGGAAATTATTTACAAATGATTTTTTTTAATCAAGACCAACAACTAGAAAATATCGGTAATCAAATTTTAGAGGCAACTTGGGCAGAGTTTCCAACTTTAGCATCTCATCAAATTGCTTTCACTTGGGTGGTATATGATCCTCCCGCACCAGTGAATACGGGTGGTGCGCTGACTCCTAACGCTTTTTGGGAACATCCGGTGCGGGGTTTTAGCTATCGGGGGGGAGAACGGATTTATCCTGCGAGTGTGGTGAAGTTATTTTATTTGGTGGTGGTGCAAGAATGGCTAGAGAAAGGAATGAGTCATGCTTCGGCAGAATTAGACCGGGCTTTGAAGGATATGATAGTTGATTCTAGCAACGATGCGACTAGTTTAATTGTTGATATCATCAGTGGAACTACTTCTGGTCCTCAGTTAAGTCCTGGCCCTTTTGAAACTTGGAAATATCAACGTAATATTATTAATCGTTATTACCAGTCTTTGGGGTGGGAGGAAATGAAGGCGGTTAATGTCTGTCAAAAAACTTGGGGTGATGGTCCTTATGGACGGGAAAGGGCTTTTTATGGGGAGATGTTTGAAAATCGGAATATGCTGACGACGGATGCGACTGCGAGATTATTACATAGTATCGTGGGTGGGGTGACGGTTTCTAGTGAGCGATCGCAATCCATGATGAATTTACTCAAACGCAGTATTAAGCCAGAAGAGTTAAGCCAAGATGGTGATGAGAACCAAGTTACAGGCTTCTTAGGGGGTGGATTACCTCAAAATAGTCAAATCTGGTCAAAAGCAGGTTGGACAAGTACAGTCCGTCATGATGCGGCTTATATTGAATTACCAGATCAGCGCCCTTATCTGTTGGTGGTGTTTACGGAGGGGAAGGAGCAAGCTAAGAGTCGGGAAATTTTACCTTTTGTGTCTAGAAGAATTGCAGAAGCGATCGCTAATTTATAGAATTGCAATTGCTGGGACTTAACAACGGAAATAGGTAAAAATGGGACGGATTTTTATTTCTGCGGCACATGGTGGCACAGAAGCGGGTAAAAATGACCCCGGTGCGATCGCTGGTGGCACAACGGAAGCAAAGGAAATGATTCTTTTGCGGGATTTGGTGGTGATAGAACTGCGGACCCGGAATTTAGAAGTTTTAGCTGTTCCTGACGATTTAAGTGCGGCTCAAACTATTGCCTGGATTAATGCTCGTGCTAATGCCAAAGATGTAGCCCTAGAAATTCAAGCCAATGCGGCCAATAGTCCATCTGTGCGGGGAGCAAGTGCATTTTATATTGCCAAAAACGATCAGCGCAAGCAAAATGGAGAAATGTTATTAACGGCACTTTTGCGCCGTGTCCCCCAATTACCCAATCGCGGAGTAAAACCAGATACAGATAGTGGCTTGGGTAATTTGCAATTTTGTCGTCAAACAGCGATCGCCGCCATATTACTACAAGTCGGTTTCCTCAGCAGTCCCGAAGATCGGGCTTTATTACAAAGTCGTCGTCGTGATTTTGCGATCGGAATTGCCGAAGGACTAACTACTTGGAGTCAAGCAAATGATCCTCAGCAACCAACAACCAAAAATTATCCCAGCATTAACATCAATATCAATGGACAAAATTACTCAGAACAAGGACTATTAATTAATGGTAATGCTTACATCCCCATTGATTTAGTAGATCGTTTACGGATTGATATTTCAAAATTAACTAATTTACGCCGGATTACCTATCGGCAAATAGTTTATATCAAAGCCATAGAACTTCGAGAATCTCATATTTCTATTGATTGGGATAGTGCCTCACGCACAGTCAGATTACGCTCAATTTCAACAGTTTGTCCCGGACAAATTGAACAACTTATCTCCAATGGCAACACATCAGAAATACAATTACAATCATTTCTAAAAATCAATAATGAAAGTGCCATTACCCAATTTCCTGACCTTCCCAAACTATATCGAGAAGAAGCAACTATTGAAGGCATAAATCATGACATTGCTTTTTGTCAAATGTGTCTAGAAACTGGATTTTTACGGTTTGGGACTGACATTAAACCCCAACAAAATAACTTTGCCGGTTTGGGTGCCGTTGGTGGTGGTGCTGAAGGAGCATCATTTCCCAGCGCCAGAATTGGTGTCAGAGCGCATATTCAACATTTAAAAGCCTATGCCAGTTTAGAACCTTTAGTCCAGCCAGAAGTAGATCCTCGATTTCGTTTTGTTACCAGAGGTGTTGCTCCCTCAGTTAATCAATTATCAGGGCGCTGGTCTGCGGATTTAGACTACGGAATCAAAATTACAGCTATTATCAGAAGACTCTATGAATCAGCAAATCTTTTGTAATTAGGGAACAGGGACTAGTGGTAGGGGAGGTAGGGGAGGTAGGGGAGGTAGGGGAGGTAGGGGAGGTAGGGGG
>NZ_VILC01000065.1:4264-18390 GCF_009712065.1 Aphanizomenon sp. UHCC 0183
GGTAGGGGAGGTAGGGGAGGTAGGGGAGGTAGGGGAGGTAGGGGAGGTAGGGGAGGTAGGGGAGGTAGGGGAGGTAGGGGAGGTAGGGGAGGTAGGGGAGGTAGGGGGAGGTAGGGGAGGTAGGGGAGGTAGGATGCCCATCCCACAAAATTGGGTAATTTATTTTTTGGTGTTCCCTAAGAAACCAATACCTCCGGCAGATTTACAAAACTCTCAATCACCTGACGCAGATCAAAAACAACCTGAATCTGAGAATCCCCAAATGCTTGTACTTGAGTTAAAGATTCACAAATCTTTTTTAACTGCTCCTGTAACCTATCAAGCTCATCCTGAATAGGTTGCAGAGCTTCCTGATAAAGATTCACTCTCCCCCAACATTCAGCAGTTGCAGTTCGTAAATTCAGTAATTGCTCCTGAATAGAATCAACTTCCTGACGCTTTACTTCTACCTCCTGAGTTTGATGATCAATAGCCCCTTGATCCGCTGCAATAGTAACAAGTATCAAAGCTATATCACCTTCTAGCTTCTCAATTTCCGCAGATTTTCGCTGTTTCTCGGCTGCAAATTGGGAAACCAATAATTCTAAATCACTAGATTCCCCCTTAATCTCCACCGAAATCCCTTGTCTTTGCCACAATACCACTTGATTCTGCTGGAGAGTTTTTTGTTGTCCAATCAAATTGCGTCTTTGTCCCACCAAACTCTCGTTCAGCATCTGATAAAGATCCTGTTCATCCACTAATTCTAACTCTAAATTTACCAGTTCTTCCCCAGTGGCATTAACAATTTTTTGTTGAAGTTCTTCTATAAGTTCTTGCTTGTATTCAAGCTCCTGCTCCTGTTCCTGCACAAAATTAGAATCCCTATCTAACTTCTCCTGCCAATCTTGCACCATTTTCTCCAATTCTTTCAGAGGCATTTGTTGCAAAGCCGTCACATCAACTTCCGGTTTAGCTACCTCAGCAACAGTCTTAGTCGCCAAAAGATGCAGCTTTTGGTAAAATTCCTCCTCAGTTTCTAAATACTGTTTGAGTATGGAAGTTAATTCCTGTTTACTATTAACTATTGTTATTTGTAATTGTAACTGGGTAATTTCTTGTGCTAGAGAATCCTGTGCCTGTTGCAATTCATTTTGGCGATCGCCCAAAGTTTGCACCAGTTCCTCTCCCTCCCTTTGCTGCTGATTAGCTGCATGACGTTGGATATCCAACTTTTGCCAATGCAAATTCAAAACATCCTGCTGCTTATTGGCAAGTTCAAAAGCGTAATTAAGACTTTCCTTAACTATATTAATAGGAGCAGATGTAACAGATAAACGATTAAGCAAATCACTTAGCTTTTGACCACGCTCATTATCTACAGATTGAGACTGCTGAAGATTTAATCTGATCTCCTCTAAACAGCGTTGCTCAACGCGCAGATGTTCCCAAGCACCTTCTAAATCCTGGCGATTACGTTCAACTTCTGCCTGTAACCGCTCAATTTCCGTCCGAGACGTATTAATCAAGTGTTGCTGCGTATCTATCCGCTTAGAATCATCCTCCAGTTTTTGTACCTCGTCCCACCGGGATTCCATTTCTATTTCCCGACGATTCAGTTCCTGAATTTGTAGCTTCAGCGACTGTTTCCACTGGTCAATTTCCTCCTCCTTAAGTTTAAACTTTTCCACTTGTCGGGAAAAATTTTGCAAAATATTCACCAATGGACGACCAGCATCTTGAATCCGCTGTACTTGACGATTTGGACTCAAATCCACCAGTACCAATGCACCATCATTCAATTTACTTGCTTCATCAGTAACAATCATTTCGTCCGGGACTGGACTCCAATTTTGATCAGCACGTTGACAAGCGATCAATTTTAGTTCGCTTTTGCCACCGCCACTAAGTAAGCCACCTTTCTGTTTTTGTACTTCTGCTAAATACAGCACACCGTCAATCCTTTTGATGTACTTTGTGTCCGTGTTCTAGGATATACCGTAGATGATTCTGTCAACTTGGTTTTGTTCAACATTAGTCTAGCAGCACAAGGAAGATAAAACTATTTTCTTAGATATCATATATATTAATACTTGCTCAATACCTTGTCCATTTTTTGTAGGTCGGGTTAAGCGACAGCGCAACCCGACGCATTTGTTGGGTTATAGCTGATGCCTACGGCTCCCGCAGGGATACGCCACACTTCGTGAACTTACCTCAACCCAACCTACAAATCAAGACTTTTTTCGATTTGGACAAGGTATTGTTGCTGATACTTAATTAATGCTTTGTAGCTAAATGCAGGGAAACTTAAATGAGATTGATATTTGCAGTATTCTCCAACTAATTGAGTTAGGACAACGGACTGGACAATTATGGGTAGAAGCCCGCACATCATATCCAAGTCACCAACTCAGTGGAGAAGAAACCTTCAAAAATCGGCAAGGAGGAGAAAATACACCACAATCATGGTTTGTATTTTTTCTCAACGGTCAAATCGTCTATTGCCAAGCAGATGACAGTAGCTTATCGCGGATTGACGATTACCTGCGTTATTACCGAGTCGAACAGCCGCTTGAATCTAAACAACTGGCATCTCTAGCAGTCACTAATTCTCCAGAATATGCTTATATTTGGGCACTTTTGGAGCAAAATATTATCACTCCGAAAATTGCTCGGACAATCATTTATGGCTTAGTCCAAGAAACTTTATTTGATCTGTTGAGCTTGCACCAAGGCAGTTTCATCTTTGAATTAGGGACAGCAATAGTACCACAATTAACCACCTTAGAAATTGCTCCATTAGTTGCCAAAATCACCAAACAAGTGCAAGAATGGAAGCAATTATACCCACATATTCAATCTACAGAACAATTACCCATTTTAGCTGATATGGCTAAATTAAGTGCCTCCTTACCAGAAGATACAGTCAAAAAATTACATAAATGGGCTGATGGAAAAACTTCTCTACGCCAACTAGCTCGTTATCTCAACCGTGATATTTTAACTTTAGCAAAAGCTATATATCCTTATGTCCAAGAAGGTTGGCTACATTTAGTATATTCAGACACATATAAACTTAGCAAAGAAAAACAAAACCTAGAAACAAAAAAACATAAAGGGCGGGTAGTATGTATTGAAGATACATTAGTGATTTGTGAGACGATAGAATCTATTCTAAAATTGCAAGGTTATGACGTGATTTCCATCACTCATCCCTTACAAGCTTTGAGTCTCGTCTTTCAACTCCAGCCAGATCTAATTCTCTGCGATATTGCCATGCCAGTATTAGATGGTTACGAGATTTGTGCCATGTTACGGCACTCCACAGTATTTCGGTCCGTGCCAATTATTATGCTGACTGGCAAAGACGGATTTATTGATCGCGTTCGTGCCAGCATGGTAGGGGCAACTGATTACCTGACTAAGCCTTTTACAGATCAAGAATTGCTCATGCTAGTAGCACAATATCTCAACTTAGATCATTGTCCAAGTGTGCAAATAGGAGATAAGACTTGTTGATTGATGACAAGATAGGGTAAAAGATGTGATCACAGGAATAAAATTTAGTTGTTTAACTCTCTTCCATACACAGTAAAGTAGGGAAATAATAGACTTAATTTATACAGTTAATCTTTGCCATCACCGCAAATTATTTTCCTCAACGGAAAATCTAAATCAGGAGGCTAAATAGACATTTATGAGCACAATTCTCATTGTTGAAGACAGTATTGCCCAGAGGGAGATGATTACAGACCTACTGAAAGCTAGTGGCTTAAAAGTTACTCATGCCAGCGATGGTGCAGAAGCTTTAGAAGCGATTCAAACCACACCTCCCGATTTGGTGGTTTTGGATATTGTCATGCCCCGCATGAACGGCTATGAACTCTGCCGACGATTAAAATCTGATCCTAAAACCCAAAATGTTCCTGTTGTCATGTGTTCTTCTAAAGGTGAAGAATTTGATCGCTATTGGGGAATGAAACAAGGGGCAGATGCTTATATAGCAAAACCTTTCCAACCAACTGAATTGGTAGGAACAGTCAAACAACTCCTGCGAGGACAAGGATGAAAATAATATGGTTAGTAAACCAGATTTTTTAAGTGGTACAGGGCAAGATCAATTTCGTCCCGAATTACAACTAGAAAGTCCTGAAGGTGAGTTGCATTTGCGGTTTTATCTGCCCTCACGTCAGGAGTTTGCACTGCAAGCCACGGGAATTCGGGAAGTAATTGAACTTAGTCCTGATCAGATTACACCAATTCCTAACACATCGCCCTTACTATTAGGTACGCTAAACTTACGGGGGCGCTTGATTTGGGTGGCTGATTTGGGTCAATTTCTAGGGGAAACAACGCCATTAAACACGGATTGCTCAGAAATTCCAGTCATTGCCATTGAAGATCAGGATACGATAGTAGGCTTAGGGGTAGAAGAAATTTGTGGGATGGACTGGCTTGATGTACAGTATCTAATGCCACAAAATAACGTACCAGATGCGATGGCTCCGTTTTTGCGTGGAGAATGGTTATTTGATACAGAAAAAGAAAAAAAATATTTGCGACTACTGGATCAGATAGCAATTTTGCGAAGTGCGCGGTGGGCAGGGTGAAATTAGTCGGAACTCAATTGGGAGGGAGGAAATGGAAACACGTATAAATTCTCAAGAAATAACCTATGATAGAGCTAGAACAGCCTATGAGCAGCAAGATTATGAATTAGCTGCGATAGTGATTAATCAGTTGATGCAGAATTCACCAGATGACCCTGATTCACATTTGCTAAAGGGACACATCTACTATATGTTGCAACAATATGATGTAGCCAAGAATGAGTATCAAATAGTATTGCGTCTAACAGATGATCAAGAAAGTGTTAGTCTTGTTCATAATTGTCTAGCAACTATAGATCAGTTTACACAGCCCTTTGGTGATGATGAATCTCTGTCTCAGGGGACAACTGAAGTATCTTTAGATTCAGGAGTTATGAGGAATTGGCATGGTAGCAACCTGGAAATGAACTCCTTTGAAGAATACGAATCACCCCTAGATATTCAAGAACATAATCCGTTTAGTGATCCAGATAGTCTAGAATTTGATAGCGATTCATTGGATACTGCCACGACTGATAATCCCTTTGCCTTATCTAGTGAATATCTCGCGGATAATCCGATATCAGATCAATTAGAATTATCACCTTTTTGGCAAGAAGGAAGTTCTGCCGGTCATAATCATGGGGATATTAATAACAATCTAGCTAATGGCAGTTCAGTCATGAGTAATGGTGAGGAGAGCTATTCACCTTTTGCAGAAACTAAATTATCGGTTGATGATGATTCTGAAAACCAGACTGAGCTATTCATGGGGGAAGATGAAGATATAGATAAATTGATGGATGATAATTCTCCAGACTTAACCACTAGTGTAATAAATACATATTTGGAGATTAATGAACAGGCTATCAACAACGATAATAATATAGGAAATAATTGGCAAAATAGCCAGGAAGAGGACTTTTCTCTCAGTAACCAAGATAGTCTACTGCATAATATATCCGGGGAATCTGCACCTAGATCACAGGCCCAACTCAATCAGCAATCAGGATCATTTATCAACGATTCTGTACCACCACAACGGCAGTTTAATTTCAACTCCTCATTAGGAAAAAATAATTTTGATGATGATAGCTTTGATTTAGATGCGTTTGAATCGGCTTTTGGGTCAGAATCTGAAGTAGATTCGAGGAGTGAAACCTTTGTTTCCACTCAAGATACCAGTAATATCTCTAGTGGAAATATTCGCAAGAACAATATAGATTTTCTCAACGACTTTGATGAATTTGATGATCTCGGTGATATCCCCGGCTTTGAACTCACTGAAGATGATAGTTTTGATGATAGGCGAATACTGTCAGAATCCCTGGATAGTCAGGGAAATTCCCAAGCTCAATTTGTGAATAACTCATTCGCTAATGAAAGAGGGGATGCTTATCAGGATCTCAGTCATCGTGATGAAGAACTATTCACAATTACAGGTAATCAAGAAGCATCTCGTATATTTACTCAATCAGACCTTGCGAGGACAGAACCAATTGTCACCTCAGAACAAGGGCTATTTGGACTTTTTGAAAATGCCTCCTTAGAGCATAAACAATGGTGGATAGCTGGCAGCGTCGGTTTGGTATCAATGTTGGGTGTAGCTCTGGTTAGTGCTTTGACAATTTCCATTTCACCGGCTCAACAACGGGAATCCGTGAGAAATACAGGGTTGTTAATGGCTTTGGCTGCGGGAGCTACAGGTGCAGCTACTGCCGGGTTTATGGGGAATCTCACCCTTAAACAAATTCGCCGGACTACAAAGGACTTACAAGCTCAGTTTGATTCTGTGCGTCAAGGTAATTTGAATGTGGAAGCTACTGTTTATTCACAAGATGAATTAGGCTACTTGGCTACTGGCTTTAATGATATGGCTAGGGTAATTTTCACAACTACCAATGAGGCGCAACGTAAAGCCATTGAGATGGAAGAAGCGAAGGAAAGCCTTCAACGTCAGGTAATTCGCCTTCTGGATGACGTAGAAGGAGCAGCTAGGGGAGATTTGACGGTTCAAGCTGAAGTCACAGCCGACGTACTGGGAGCGGTAGCGGATGCCTTTAACCTGACAATTCAAAACCTGCGGGATATTGTCCAACAGGTGAAAGTGGCGGCACGGGATGTGACCAAAGGTTCAACTAATTCAGAAACCTTTGCGAGAGCTTTATCTGGGGATGCTTTGCGACAGGCAGAAGAGTTGGCTGTGACGTTGAATTCTGTACAGGTAATGACATATTCCATTCAACGGGTAGCAGAGGCGGCTAGGGAAGCGGAAACTGTAGCCCGTGATGCTAGTAAAATTGCTCAGAAAGGGGGCGAAGCGGTAGAAAATACGGTGGCAGGGATTTTGGAAATTCGGGAAACTGTGGCAGAAACTACTCGCAAAGTGAAACGTTTGGCGGAATCTTCCCAGGAAATTAACTCTATTGTTGCCATAGTTTCACAGATTGCTTCTCGAACTAATTTATTGGCTCTTAATGCCAGTATTGAAGCGGCGAGAGCAGGAGAAGCGGGTCGAGGGTTCGCTATTGTGGCTGATGAAGTGCGACAGTTGGCTGATCGATCTGCGAAGTCTTTAAAAGAAATTGAGCAAATCGTGATGCAAATTCAAAGCGAAACTAGCTCAGTGATGACAGCTATGGAGGAAGGGACACAACAGGTAATTCATCAGACTAAATTAGCAGAAGAAGCCAAGCGATCGCTAGATAATATCATCCAGGTAGCCGATCACATTGATATTTTAGTACGATCAATTACCAGTGATACTGTAGAACAAACGGAAACCTCCCGTGCTGTCGCCCAAGTCATGCAATCTGTGGAATTAACGGCCCAAGAAACCTCTCAAGAAGCACAGCGGGTTTCTGGAGCTTTGCAACACTTAGTGGGAGTGTCCCGCGATTTAATTGCCTCCGTGGAACGCTTCCGAGTGGAAACTATCGAATCTAGGTAAGAGGCAAAAGTCAAAAGGCAAAAGGAACAATTAATGTTTACCTCTATGCCTAGTAGTCTGTCAACCCGAAAATGATGGGTGAAGGCAAGCAGGGGGAGAAGAGAGGCAGGGGGGGCAGGGGATAAATTTGACAGACCACTAGTACAACGCGGTGTAAATAAACCAACCATTCTAAATCGTTAAAAAGCCTATAAGTAGTCGGACAAAATTAAATTCACTCGTTGAGAGAGGGAACAGGGAACTCTTAACTGGGAACAGAAAAATCAATTGTGTAATTAATTCTGTCCCATTACTTACTGTCTTCGTTTTGACTTTTGACTTTTGACTTCCGCCCTGCGGTACTAGTCTGTTAACTTTTTTGTTTGCCACGCGCCTTTTCTTGCACCTTTTACCTGTAGTAAGCCGATTTAATTAACTATGCAGCCGGAACAACAACAACGGATTTTAGGTTACTTTCTCGAAGAAGCCAGAGAACACCTAAACACTATTGAACAAGGATTACTGAATCTTCAAGGAACCCTGGAAGATTCAGAAATGATTAATGAAGTCTTCCGTGCAGCCCACTCTATCAAAGGTGGTGCGGCTATGTTAGGTCTGAGTAGTATTCAGCACACATCCCACCGTCTTGAGGATTGCTTCAAAATTCTTAAAGAACATCCTATTCAAGTAGACCAAAGATTAGAGTCTTTGCTATTGGACATCTGTGATACATTAAAAGCCTTAATAGACAATCTTGGCAATCCCTTTGGGTTATCAGAGGAAAAAGCTCAAGCTTTGATGTCAAAAACTGAACCAGTCATGCAATGGCTGAATGAGCATATAGAACTACTGCTAAAACAAGGTAATAATCAAGTATTAAACCCTAGTAGCGCATCTCCTACCCGGTTGCACATAGAGCCACCTGTTTCCCCACAGATACAAAATTCACCGATACCAAGTAAACAAAATCAGGATTGGAGAGAGTTTCAAGCACAGGTGTTACAAGTTCTGCGGGAAATGTTGCAACAGTTTAAAAAAACTAACCTAGAGACTTCCCGTAACAATTTACAAGAATGCTGTCATCAATTAGTAAAAATTGGTAGAGAATTAAATTTATCAAATTGGTGCAATCTGTGTGAATCAGCAGCCCTGGCTATATCCAATCCCGATAATAGTTATTTAACTTTAGCCAAAATAATTATTACTGAAATTAAGCAAGCGCAAGAATTAGTTCTGCAACATAGAGATGGGGAAATTACTATTAGTCAACAATTAGAAAATCTGTTTCCTCTTGCACAACTGGAGTTATTAGAATTTGCAGAAACCGAAACTGGGGAAACTTTATTTACAGATACGACAGAAATAAATTTAGAACCTAACATCAATGGATTTACCGATCCAGATTTGTTTGATCATCAATCAACTGTGACTGAGAACTCTCCAGAAATAGGAATCTCTGAGTTAAACACTCTGGCTGATTTATTTGAAGGCGATACCCCCGATTTAGAAAATAATTGGCAACAAGAAGAAATATTAGAAGATATCACCAACTATCAGTTACCAATTACCAATAGTGAAGTTGAAGAGAATAATTACAATTTAGCTGATTTACTCTTCTTTGAAGATAACAATATACATAAGATAACTGCAAATAATCATGAGGATTTAAGTCTCTTATTTGATGATAGTTTATTAGAATCAGGGGATATAGCAGAAACAGTTAGTTCTCAACCGATAGAACCTAATAATCTGTTGTCAAATCATACAGATTTACAATTTCCATCAGATGATGTATTGCTAGAATTAATCTCAATTTCTAGACAATCACGGCAGCCTAATTCTGAAAATGAGACAAATAGCAGTAATAATTTAGAAGAATTATTGACCTTCATAGCCGATGATGAATTAATATTTACAGATGAAACAACTGAATCAGAAAATACTGCGATAGCAGAAATAGCTACAGAACCTCAAATCAATTTTGATAATTCCTTTTTATCGGCAAATACAGATGCCAATTTTCCAGTAGAAGTTATTCCTACCACTGTAAAAACATCAAAAATAAAACCATCGGCACCAGAAAGTTTATCATTAGATAATTTATTTACAGCGGTAAAACCCCAGCCACCCCTGGTCAATGAAATTGATGATTTATTCAGGACACCAGAAATAACAACTAATCTTGCTAATTCAGTAGATGATCCAGATAACTTCTGGGATGATCTAGGCATAAGTGACTCAGAAAACACCTCTGTAATTAGTCAAGATATAGCTAAAGAACTAGAGGAGAGTTTATTTAGTGCATCTCTTGAAATTGGCACAAAATATCAGCAATTAACGACAAATAATCATGTAGATAAAAAAGGGTTTAATCCAACTTCCCAAGAACAATATTTTGATTTATTCTTCACGTCAGATAGCGATACTGGGGCGGAAGTCATAGATAATTTATTTGATGATTTTATAGATGCCAACTCTAACAATGTTTCCGAATCTAGAGAATTATTTCTACCAGAAATTAATAGTTTTTCTCAACCTCCAGAAGTAACAGCAGATCAAGAAATTTTTCAGCCTGTTGAAGATGGCAATGATGACGGTTTGATTTTGTTTGAAGAGGAAATAACATCTTCTAAATCCGGCACTAATCTAGATGTTACCTCTAATTTTGCAGATTTCAACTTAGAATTAGACTCAATTTTGCTAACAGCAATAACTACAGATAGTGCCGTAGTGGATGAAACTTACTCAGAATTAGAGTTAGAAAATCCATTACAATCATCTTCAATAGATGATTTTGCGGCAATAGAAGCACTATTGGATGAACCTGTACAAAAAGATATAGTAGAAGCATCTTTAATAGATGATTTTGCGGCGATAGAAGCACTTTTATCCACAGCATTAGGAGAAATTACTAATCAGGAGTCAGAATCTATCCCAGGGGAAGATTTGGCAGCATTAGAAGCATTGTTGGATGAGGTGGGAGACAAAGAAGCACAGATAATTATTGGACAGACACCAGTAATTGTTCAACCTGTAGTAACGAACTCTCAAAATACTTTTTCTTCCTTGGGATTAGAAGATGAATTTAGTGAATTAGAGGATTTATTAGAACAGGCTGATAAAACAATATCTGGCTCATCTGCCGCATCAGGAAAAACTTCTACTAGCAAAATCCCCATCCCCCGTCCGACAACTCGACGAACGATAAGAGAAGAAAGTATGAAAATTCCAGTTAAGCAACTGGATGATATGAGTAACTTAGTCGGGGAGTTGGTGGTAAATCGTAATACATTAGAGCAGGATCATGAACGTCTGCGACAGTCTCTAGATAGTCTTTTGGTTCAGGTACAGCATCTATCAGATGTGGGAGTGAGGATGCAGGAATACTACGAGCGATCGCTCTTAGAAGCCTCTCTCCTATCCAGTCGCCGTTATCGAGAACATGATGGACCACCATCAGGAAATTCCCATAATCGCGGGTTTAGCGAAATTGAAATGGATCGGTTTACGCCCTTCCATATCCTGGCACAAGAAATGATTGAGTTCATCGTGCGAGTCCGGGAGTCAGCCAGTGATATTGACTTTGTTACCGAAGAAACAGAACAGGTAGCAAGACAGTTACGCCAAGCAACTAGTCAACTACAAGAAGGATTGACAAAAGCCCGAATGGTTCCATTTACCCAAGCTGTTGATCGGTTGCGGCGAGGGGTGCGGGATAATGCCATTAGATATGGCAAACAAGTAGAATTAGTCACAGAAGGAGTGGATACCTTAGTTGACAAGATGATTTTGGATCGTCTCACAGATCCATTGACTCACATGGTCAATAATGCGATCTCCCACGGCATTGAAACCCCAGAAATTCGAGAAGCCGCAGGTAAATCACCCGTAGGTATCATTAATATTCGCGCCCTACAACAAGGAAACCAAACCATTATTTCTGTTAGTGACGACGGTGCAGGTATTGATCATCAAAAAGTTAAAAACAAAGCCGTTAAAAAAGGTATCCTCACCCCCGAACAGGCAAAAACCATGTCCCGGATTGATACCTACGAACTTTTATTCCTCCCCAGCTTTAGTACCGCCGATGAAGTAGACGATATCAAAGGTAGGGGTGTGGGCATGAACGTCGTCCATAACGATATCAGCGAAATTCGCGGTACTGTTGGTACTGACTCCACACTAGGTCAAGGAACGATCTTTACCATTCGTCTACCACTGACCCTAAGTATTTGTAAAGCCCTATTCTGCATTTGCGATCGCACCCGAATCGCTTTTCCAATGGATGGTGTGGAAGATACCCTGAATATTCCCAGCAAAAACATTCAGCAAGATGCTGACGGAGAATCATTTATCGTCTGGAGAGAGATTATTCTGCCCTTCAAGCCTTTAAAAGATATCTTAGTTTTTAACCGTCAACTTAGTCGTGGCAACATCTATGGGACTAAAAAAAATGATGACATGATTTCTGTCATCGTTATCCGTTCAGGCAATACAATGATTGCTTTACAAGTTGATCAAGTCCTCAGTGAACAAGAAATTGTAATTAAGCAATTTGAAGGACCAGCACCTAAACCAAGTGGCGTAGCTGGTGCTACAGTTCTTGGTGACGGCATGATCATGCCCATTGCTGACGTACTAGAAATCATTGACATCTTCCAAGGCAAGATGTCTAAACATATCGGTGGCAATTGGCAGCAAACAAATTCACCATCAGTAAACACCATCTCCGCTGACAAAGTAGAAACAACAGTATTAATCGTTGATGATTCCATCACAGTTCGAGAACTTCTATCTCTTACCTTTAGCAAAGCTGGTTATCGGGTAGAACAAGCCCGTGATGGGCAAGAGGCATGGGATAAACTTCGTTCCGGTTTACATTGCGATATCGTTTTCTGTGACATTGAAATGCCTCGTTGTGATGGATTAGAACTGCTGTCTCGAATGCAGAAAGATGGTTCTTTTAGCAACTTACCTATCGCCATGCTTACCTCTCGTGGTGCAGATAAACATAGACAAATGGCACTACAACTTGGTGCTAGTGGCTACTTTACTAAACCCTATTTAGAAGAAGCACTTTTAGAAGCAGCTTCGCGGATGCTAAAAGGAGAAAACGTCGTAGTTACAGCTTAATGAAGAATACTAGGACAACACGGCGTAAATAAACCAACCATTCTAAATCGGTAAAAATCCTATAAGTAGTCGGACAATACTCAAAACGGCTTGATTGTTTGATTCTAAACATAGGTGTTTAGCAGTGCTAAACACCTACACATCTGGGTTCTTTGTCATTTGGCAAAAGTTTAAATCTTACCCGTGTTTAGTATAACAACTTCAAAAATTCACAATAATTTCACCATAACTTCATATTTATGGATATTACACAATTTGCTCAATTAATTATCAACGGTATCGCTGTTGGTAGCATTATCGCCTTAGCAGCAGTAGGACTGACCTTAACCTATGGGATTTTGCGGTTGTCTAATTTTGCCCACGGTGATTTTCTCACATTAGGAGCTTATTTGACTCTCATGGTCAATGCTATGGGTCTAAATATTTGGTTGTCAATGATTGTGGCTACCGTGGGAACTGTGGGAGGAATGTTACTAGCAGAAAAATTGCTATGGTCAAAAATGCGGTCTATCCGTGCTAGTTCGACAACACTGATTATTATCTCTATCGGTCTAGCTTTATTTCTCCGCAATGGGATTATTTTTCTCTGGGGAGGTAAAAACCAAAATTATAATTTGCCCGTGATTCCGGCTTTAGAATTTGGGACTTTAAAAGTACCGCAAAATCAATTATTGGTACTGGGATTAGCTATTTTGGCGATTTTATCGCTACACTACTTGCTACAAAATACGAAAATTGGTAAGGCAATGCGGGCAGTAGCTGATGATTTAGATTTAGCTAGAGTATCTGGTATTAATGTTGATAGGGTAATTTTGTGGACTTGGGTAATTGCTGGGACATTCACTTCTTTAGGTGGGGGTATGTACGGGCTAATTACAGCGGTGCGTCCAAATATGGGTTGGTTTTTGATTTTACCTTTGTTTGCTTCAGTGATTTTGGGGGGAATTGGTAATCCTTATGGAGCGATCGCCGCCGCCTTTATTATTGGTATTGCCCAAGAAGTTAGCACCCCCTGGCTAGGTTCACAGTACAAGCAAGGTATAGCTCTACTAATCATGATTGTGGTGCTGCTTATTCGTCCCAAAGGTTTATTTAAAGGCACGATTTAAACAGCACCGATCTAGTTCTAACTATTCAATGATGTGGAAGTAGTAAGCTGCTACCAAAAAGTTAACAGCCAAAAGTAACAACGCCCAGCCAGTACGGAAAGCGTAGGAAGGTTTAGCAGCGGGTTTGCCTTTAGCAGTCATAAGCGGTTCTCCTAATTTAGTGACTTTTTAAGAAATAGCAAACTCACGCGCCAATTTTGCAAATTCTTTAAAAATATTTTTGTAAAGTTGGTTAGTTGTCAGTTGTCCGTTGTCCGTTGTCATCAGTAAAATTCCTCTCCCCGCTCCCCGCTCCCCTACTCCCCCCACTCCCCCTACTCCCCCTACTCCCCCTACTCCCCCCACTCCCCCTACTCCCCCTACTCCCCCTACTCCCCCTACTCC
>NZ_VILC01000065.1:18472-24702 GCF_009712065.1 Aphanizomenon sp. UHCC 0183
GCCCCTACTCCTCCCCAGCGTGATAGGAACTGCGAACCAGGGGACCGGAACGGACGTGATTAAATCCCATTTCCTTGGCTATATTGCCCAGTTCTGTAAATTCCGCTGGAGTCCAATATTTTTTAACAGGTAGATGGTCTAAAGAAGGACGCATATATTGACCAATGGTGAGGCGATCGCATTTTACAGATCGCAAATCCGCCATTGTCTCAATTAATTCCTCCATAGTTTCCCCATGTCCCACCATGACACCTGACTTCGTAGGAAGCTGATCATTCAACTCCTTAACCGTCGCTAATACAGCCAACGAACGGTCATATTTTGCCCCTCGGCGCACAGTTGGAGTTAACCTACGGACTGTTTCGACATTATGGTTAAAACAAGCCGGTTGAGCCTGAATAATCATCGCTAAACTGTGACATTGGACTGCCACACCCCCACCACCCCAAAAATCCGATGTCAGCACCTCAATTTGAGTATCGGGATTCATCTGGCGAATAGTCTCCATTGTCCTCACAAAATGACCAGCCCCCCCATCAGCCAAGTCATCACGGGCGACAGAAGTTAATACCACATACCGCAACCCTAAAAGCCGTACTGATTCTGCCACCTTTTGGGGTTCTTCCTCATCCAACGCCATTGGCGCATGACCCTTATCTACCTGACAAAAAGCACAAGCGCGGGTACAAGTTGGACCCATTAATAAAAAAGTCGCCGTTTTTTGGGCGTAGCATTCACCCCGATTCGGACAACGCCCTTCTTCACAAATTGTGTGAATTTGTCGCTGCTTAATGATACGTTGGATAGTAGAGATTTCACTGGCTTTGCCGATGGGACGACGCAACCAGCTAGGCATAGTCATAATTTCTGACTTGATATCAACTTGTTGTGGAGAATTCATAAGACTTCGCGGTAAGTGGGAAACTCAGCGTCTTTAGACCTGAGAGGGAAACGACACTTCAACAAGCTCAGTGACCGCACAGGCGGTTTCAACCGCTGTGGATATTAAAATTGAAACCAGATTTTTGATTGGAACCTGGAAACCAACTCCCATTTCTGGGGTAATGTTAGCTAGATGCCTCCGGCACGCTGGCGCGAACGACCTGTTATAAGAGCTTGCTTGAGCTTGCAACACTGTTCCAGTAACCTTAGAACTGTTTAATCACAAGCGACAGAGCGGGTAACTAGCTATGCCTGACGACACGCTGACGCGAACGCATTCCGAGGTGTCGTGACTCAAATAACGGCTACCCTTCGACAACGCTCAGGGTGGTCTGGTCAGTACGGCTTGCTTGATTACTCTTGCAAGCCCAGTCCCTTTAGGGCTGGGTTACTGACATAACGATTTGTTAATTAGGCAAAAAGTAAGAGCGCGTAATGACTATTTACATAGAGGTACTGTAATTCCAGATATACCCCAAACTGAGAAGTTAGACTAATAAATCTTTCACTACACAGGATATTAGTTGTGTGTAGTCTACACAACTATGATACAAGTTGATCAAAACATCAGTGAAAGTTTCCTGCAACTCCTGTGATTTTGGAAATTTATGTCAGAAAATACTCCCCCCCAATCTACATAAATTTTGGATATAGTGAGAGAATTCTTAAAAGCACTCGGCAACCAGCCATCTAAACATAAAATTTTTAGTAGAGTAATCAGTTGTGGCAAATAACAAAATTTTAGTTATTGACGACACTACCGTTGTCAGGGTAAAAGTACGAGAAATGTTACCACCAGGTAATTTTGAGGTGATAGAAGCCAAG
Organism: Aphanizomenon sp. UHCC 0183; assembly: GCF_009712065.1. Lineage (NCBI taxonomy): Bacteria > Bacillati > Cyanobacteriota > Cyanophyceae > Nostocales > Aphanizomenonaceae > Aphanizomenon > Aphanizomenon sp. UHCC 0183. The sequence continues at coordinate 20,240 of NZ_VILC01000065.1, forward strand.
GATGGGTTAGAAGGATACAACCTCATCCTCAAAGAAAAAGTCAGCTTGATCATGCTAGATTTTTTGTTGCCAAAAATGAGTGGTTGGGAAGTTTTCCAGAAAATCCAGGCTCAACCAGAATTGCGGAAAATTCCTTTGGTAATCATGTCAGGACGTAAGGAAGAGGTAACGGAAAAATTTGTAGAACCATTTGAATATTTTGAATTTTTAGGAAAACCTTTTGATCAAAAGCAACTCGTTGGCGCTATCAAGTCAGCAATGCTGAAGTCGAAAAAGGAGCGTCCAGACTTAAATACACCCCCAGTGAATCCTGCAAATAAACAGCCTGCCCCAGTTGCTATAAATGCCGTAGATTCATCTGCTGAGATCAAATTACTAAATGATAAAATTATCAAGATGCAAGGAGAAATTGATAACTTGAAGAAACAGCTTAATCAAGTTGTGACTTTTATTAAACAGAAAATTAAGTAATTTTTTCTTTGGTAATGCCAAATTAAAATGAAACTACATAGAATAAGATTTCAAAAATTATTAACCGCAGATGTACGCAGATAAACGCAGCTAAAGACGGATGAATTAATAGACATCTCCAGAAAAGAATGTAGAGCCGAGAATCCCTACCCATGGAACGTCTCTACAAGGGTTCTAGGATAGGCATATTTAATTTCTGGAGATGTCCAATGAATTTGATAATTCTGTGAAGCAGCCGCACATAAGTTTGGTATTGTTGCTGTTTAACAACAAAAATGGGTAATTGAATATTGAAGACTAGCTTCATTACTAATTACCCATTACCACTTATTTAGGAATAACTTAAAATTCCTGTGACTCCTTGTTTGTAATAACAGTGACATACTCCACACACTCCCTTTCAGGTGAGTGTGAGCTTCTCGGCGACTCTTCTATAAAGACATTAACCGAGCTTTAAAGCCCTATGCCCTAGGGACTTTTTGAGATAATTTTTAACTTTTTTGATAGGCTGCTTTTGGTGCATTTAATTGAGTTACACCTACTGTTGAAAATTATATCAAATATTTGAAAAAAAATCAAGAAAGTGTTCATTCCGCACTTCGTGCCGCTGCGCTAACATCGCCCAACAACACTGATTAAGCTGCGCTTAATTTTGCTCGTTGGGCAATTCGTCACTTACGCGTATTCATCTCATCACCTCCCTATCGGGTAGGTGAGAGGCTTCTACTGTTTAAGCTAACTTCTGTACTGGCAACTTTTCCTGCTTGCAACATGGGAGTGTTAGTAACAGAATTATTAGCTAAAGTAAACAAGGGATTGGATAAGATTCCAGAAATGGTAGTAGCTATTAAAGTTACTATCAAACCTACTTGTAAAGGTCTAAGTCCTGGTAAATCCCAACGCACTTGGGGATAATTCTTCACCACATCGGACATTTCTTGGGGTTCTTTGACTACCATCATCTTAACTACGCGAATGTAGTAATAGATGGAAACCACACTGGTAACTAAACCGAGTAAAACTAACCAATAAAGACCAGCTTGCCAACCTGCCCAAAATAGGTAAATCTTCCCGAAAAATCCAGCTAGTGGGGGAATACCACCCAATGATAAGAGAGAAATACTCAAACCCAGTGTTAAAAGTGGGTCTTTTTGATACAAACCAGAGTATTCAGAAATTTGATCTGTTCCTGTTCGCAAAGAGAATAATACTACGCAACTAAAGCCGCACAGGTTCATAAACAGGTACACCAGTAGATAGAAAATCATACTGGAATAGCCGGCATCAGTTCCCGCAATTAAGCCAATCATCACAAACCCAGCTTGGGCAATGGATGAGTAAGCTAACATCCGTTTCATGCTAGTTTGGGCTAGGGCGACAACGTTACCCAGTACCATACTTAGCACCGCAAGGGCAGTGAAAACAAATCTCCACTCATCTGCCACGATAGGGAAAACGGTGGTCAAGAGACGGATAGCCAGGGCAAATCCTGCGGCTTTAGAACCAACGGATAAAAAGGCGATAACTGGAGTTGGTGCGCCTTCATAAACGTCCGGTGTCCATTGGTGGAAGGGTGCAGCGGAGATTTTGAAACCAATACCCGCAATCACGAAAACCAGAGCAATTACTAAACCCAGGGATTGACCAACATTCGCTGTAGCGATACCTTGAGCGATCGCACTTAGTTCCGTTTGTCCACCGGATAAACCATACAACAGCGATACACCGTACAAAAACACTGCTGTACTGGAAGCACCAATTAACAAGTATTTCAACGCTGCTTCATTGGAACGGGAGTCACGTTTTGTATAACCTGTCAACAAATAAGAGGAAATACTCAGGGCTTCTAAAGAGATGAAAATCATCACCAACTCATTAGCACCGGATAAAAACATTCCTCCCAAAGTCGCAGTCATCAAAATGGCAATAAATTCGGCTAAAGGCGTACCACTTTGTTCAACATAGCGAATTGACATTAATATTGTCGCCATTGCTGACAGGGCGATAATCCCCCGAAAGACAATACTCAGGTCGTCACCATTAAAGCTACCAGTAAAGGCAATGGGGGTAGTAGTATCCCATTGGAAGTATAGAGCAATAATCGCGGCTGTTAAACCGAGTATAGCTAGATATCCAATCCAGCGTGCAGATGTCCGTCCCAAAATCAAATCAACAATCAAAACCCCCAAGAGGGTAATCATGATGATTCCCTCTGGTAAAATCGTTCCAGCATTTAACTGGGATGCAAAATTAGCAAAATCCATGAGATATATAGGTTTTAGCGATTAAACATTAGAGATAACACAAGTTTATTCTATCCATACTTCTTGACTAAAATTGCATTGATCTTTCTATCTTTAACAGTTGGAAATTCGTATATTTAATTTTAGCTATCGGTAAATGTACCGCAATAACTCAAAATAAACAGTCGAGTACATAACTGAACTGTTCAGAGTGGGGTGATTTTCGGGAAAGAGTAAGCATGGCTTAAAAGCACTTTATCTGCCAGCCTTTAAAACTTGTTCGGCTGTCAGTTTGAAATTTGGGAATGTCGGCGAAGGAATGGATTGATTGCCTCGAATCTGCTGAATTTCATACTCTCCTTTGACTAACGTACAAATGGAAAGGGTAGGTTGTTTCGGTTTCCCAATATGTCGAGTCCCACCTAGACCCGCATAATCCGCAATCCAATATTCAGGAATACCTAAAATTGCGTAGTCTTCGACTTTACGCGCATAGTCGTTTTGCCAGTTGCTACTAACTACTTCCATCACAAATCTAATCGAACTGCCCAGCGTGAGGATTGATTGGTCATTCCAAAGTAGTTCTTTCGCAAGTTCATTGCGGTCAACAACCATAACATCGGGTCGAAATGCTGTCATACCTAAGTTAGAAGGACGTAGTAATCCTCGCTGAAGGACAAACCAATTTAAACATGAGGCATCAATTTGGGCGCAGATTTTTGTGGTGGTAAAAGCTGAAACTTCTTCATGGTAGCCTGTTGGTTCCAAATCAAACACCTCTCCATCAATCAATTCGTAGCGGTTACTGTCACCATAACGGACGATAAAATCGCCAAAACTGAGTAACTGCTGTTGTATTGGTATTTCGGTTGCAATGGTCATAGGTCAACTTAGCCCCATCAATATCACCACTCTAGCATTTTCGCTAAATTCATCCTTCGCCGTTTTTTCAAATTCTCACACTGCTTTCGCTAGTGGCATGAATATTTCAACGTTAAGTAACGCACTTTACAATATCTGCGATCATATTTAAGCACCTAATAGAGGCATAAGCAAAGGAATTGGGCGATCGCGGTTCTTTCTGTAAACGAGAAAATCGCTATCAAGCGTAAAAATCAGACTACTAGGGTATAGCTCCGACATTCGGACTAATTCCGCATCTGCTAAAGAAACTGGTACTGATTGATAAGGCAGACATACTAGTTATTCCTATAAAATACACGACCTTATAATTACGACAAATATAACATCAACTTCTCCATTATGAAAGGCGAACTGCTTGCAGCAGCGCTTCGCTATTGCGCTATGGGGTATGTTACAATAACCAGAGTTATTTCTCAAACAAAATGTAATGAGACAAGTTTCAGTTTCAGAAGTAAAGAAAGATTTTGCTTACATTATGGATAGCACCCAACAAGAACCCATTCTTGTTAAGGAAAATGATCGCAATTATGTGGCTATTATTTCGATGAATGATTATGAGGATTTGGTAAAGATTAAAAATCTGCGCTTAAAAAATATATCGGCGGATTTAGGGGCGGAAGCTCAGGCAAATGGACTAACCTTAGAACTGTTAAACGAGATACTTAACAGTTATCGCACTAAATTTTTTTAAAATAGTAACAGTAGGATGTGTTAGCGTAACGCATAATAATTACAAATTAATCATAATTAAAAGCAAAAAGGCGCGTTAAGTAACGCACCCTACAATATCTGCGATCGCACTTTTATTTATTTAAGTAGGTTGGC
>NZ_VILC01000066.1:0-6461 GCF_009712065.1 Aphanizomenon sp. UHCC 0183
CCATTCCAGGTTACATCAGAATTGCAGGTTATTAAATTTGCGTTCCTTAGTAGTTCGTCAAATTTATTTTGACGGGTAATGATAGGAAGAAACTTCTGTTTTTCCCTCCCCTACTCCCCCTACCCCTCTTCTCCCCCTGCTTGCCTTTACCCGTCATTTTTGGATTGACAGACTACTAGTTCAAGTTTGAATTATTAATTATTAAAAATGCCATCTAAAATTACACTTACCATCACACAGGGTAAACTTTCTAGAAAACAATATGTTTTTGAATCTCGCAGCACTTGTATTGTTGGCAGAAACGATGATTGTAACTTGCAAATAGCTGATAAGGTTGATATGACTATTTCCCGCTATCACTGTTTACTTGATATTAACCCCCCAGATATTCGTGTGCGAGATTTAGGAAGTTTAAATGGTACTTTTGTAAACGGTAAAAAAATTGGACAAAGACAAAGGCAACAACCAGCCCAAGAAGCTGTAAAATTAAGTTTTCCCGAATACAATTTACAGGACGGTGATGAAATTAAGTTGGGTGATATTCTTTTTAAAATTAGCGTACAAGCAGAAGATCAATTAAACCAAATACCAGATTTACCTGTCCCAGAAGAAAACGAACAACGGAATTTTTTAACCGTTGCTGAAAAACTCATAAATTTATCTCAAAGTGGTCATGCTAGTCTTCAAAGTATCTCTGGCTATAGTTTAACCAAGTCGTTAGGTAAAGGTGACTTTGCAGAAGTATTTGCAGCCAAGGATATTCAAACCAAGAAATCCATCGCTCTTAAGATTATGTTACCTGCGGTTGCGAAGCAAAAAAATGGGATAGAAATGTTTTTGAGAGAAACAGAAAACATCAAGATTTTACAACATCCTAATATTGTGCAATTGTTAGATTATGGCTTTGTAGAAAATACTTTCTTTTTCACAATGGAATATTTTCCAGGAGGTAATGTTTGGGACTTCATGCAAAGATCAGGATGGCGGTTACCTGTTGATATTGCCGTAGATATAACCTTACAAGTTCTTGATGGTTTAATATATGCCCATGAAGTCGAAATTCCCTATATTAAATCAGTTGATGGAATAATGACGAAAGGTAAGGGTTTAGTTCATCAAAATTTAAAACCCAATAATATTTTCATCAGTAAAATTAACGATAAAATAGTTGTAAAAATAGGCGATTACGGTTTATCCAAAGCATTTGACTTAGCTGGGTTAAGTGGACAAACTTTAACCGGCACAAAGATGGGAACACCTGCATTTATGCCCCGTCAACAGGTGCTAAATTTTAAAGACGAATTACCGGAAATTGATATCTGGGCAACAGCAGCTTGTTTATATAATATGCTAACGGGATATTTCCCCCGTAATTTTACAGGTGATCCTTGGTTATCAGTTTTACAAAATAGCCCTGTTCCTATTCTTCAGCGTCATCATGGTATTCCCCAAAAATTAGCAAAGGTGATAGATTTAGCTTTGCGGGAACAACCGCAAATTTATTTTCAAACAGCAGCAGAATTTAAACAGGCGTTGTTAGATTGTAGCTAAACTATCAAGTAAAAAAGTTATGAGTGCATTATCAACAATACAAGAACTGCCATCTCAATTGATTACACCAGAAAATTTTCAACCTTATGGACAGGTAATATACGCAAGTAAAGATGGGAAAAATTTTGATCAAGAAGATGCACAGTTAAATTTACAAAATGGTATTCCCCGTTTTTATATTATGCGATTGCACAAAAAAGGACGGAGATTTCACCAAATTACTCGTCATATCAAATGTACTCAATGTTTAGGTTCTTTGGAGGGTAAAGATTGGTTAATGGCAGTTTGTCCACCTGATAATGAGACGAATGAACCTCTATTATCAAAACTTGCGGCTTTTCGGATTCCGGGAAATTGTTTTATTAAATTAAGTGTAGGAACTTGGCACGCAGGACCATATTTTGATCATGAGTTTGTAGATTTTTACAATTTAGAATTGAGTGATACAAATGTAGTAGATCATTTTACTCATAATTTTCTTAAAAGTCATAATTTAGCTTTTGAGATGATTTAAAATAAGATCCCCGACTTCTTTAAGAAGTCGGGGATCTGGATATTCTGGATAGGTGTCTATAATATCCATGAATTTTGAATAATTTTTTTGAGTGAAGTTTCCTTGACTAATTCGGCGGCTTGATTCACCTCTAACCATTTTCTTTCTCTGGCGGTAGCTTCTGGCCAATCTTCTAAGATTATTTCTACAGGTAGTAAAAATAAATTTACTTGATAGGTATTCCCGCGTTTTCGATATTTATAATTACCTAACTCTTCAGTTGTGACTCTACCGACCACTCCTGCTTCTTCCCATGCCTCCTTAGCTGCTGAATCATGGGGACTCATACCTTTACAAAGTCCCCCTTTAGGAATTACCCAACCTTGACGGCTGCGAGTGGTAATCAATAGAACTTCAACTTTTCCATCTATGATTCGATAGGGAATAACTCCAGATTGTTGTAAGACTTTGTTGGCTTTGCGAGTCATGGTGGTAGATTCCTTCTGAATGAGTCTTTTTGATTTTAAATGTGTATTTGATGATAATGTGCCATTAAGGCAACTGTCAGAACAATTAATCCAATTTCGGGTAATCTTTACTATAAATTCATTAATTTTTCACAAAAATCCGGAAGTATACTTTGCAGTATGATACTTACTTTTATGACTTCATCACCCAAAATACGTTAAAATTCAAGCAGAGTAAGCATTTATCACGTAAATATACCCATGCTAGAAACTCTGGAAACACGCATTTATGAACTTGAACAATTTGCCAACACCCTTGTTGCGAACCAACTCACCCACTTGAGTTTCGTCAGCATTGGCATTATTTTTCTGGCTGGCTTGCTGACCAGCCTCACGCCTTGTATGCTATCTATGCTGCCCATTACCATTGGCTATATTGGTGGTTATGAGGCTAAAAGTCGTTTGCAAGCAGCAGCCCAATCAACTTGGTTCGCGTTAGGATTAGCAACTACATTAGCAGGTATGGGAATCCTCGCAGGTTTAGTTGGTAAAGTCTATGGACAGATAGGAATTGGTTTACCAATTGTTGTCAGCATTATCGCTATTATTATGGGACTAAACTTATTAGAAGCATTACCCATACAATTTCCTTCTTTGAATGAAACAAATTGGATTTCTCAAGATCTACCTGCGGGAGTCCGTTCATACTTGATTGGTTTAACATTTGGTTTAGTCGCTTCTCCTTGTAGCACACCAGTTTTAGCTAGTTTATTAGGTTGGGTTGCTAATACTCAAGATTTAGTTTTAGGTGCTGTTTTACTACTTTCTTACACAGCCGGATATGTAACTCCATTAATTCTAGCAGGTACATTTACTGCTGCAATTAAAAACCTATTAGAATTGCGCCGTTGGTCTGGTTGGATCAATCCTGTTAGTGGTGGGTTATTAGTAGGCTTTGGTGTTTTTTCTTTACTTTCTCGCATTCCTATTGGTAGTTTCTAAGCAATGACTTCAGATCAGACAACATCCACAGAATTAAGTTGGTGGTTAATCCCTGGTAGGTTTATCCGTCGGCAAATTTTACCTGTATTAACTGATTTACGGTTGGCAATTATCCTATTACTGGTTATTGCCTTATTTAGTGTTAGTGGTACAGTAATTGAACAGGGACAATTGCCTGATTTTTACCAATCTAATTATCCAGAACATCCTGCTTTATTTGGTTTTCTTTCTTGGAAAGTTATTCAAGTAGTTGGATTAGATCATGTATATAGAACTTGGTGGTTTTTGAGTTTATTAGTTTTATTTGGAACTAGTTTAACAGCTTGTACCTTTACTCGGCAATTACCAGCCCTCAAAGCTGCTCAGAAGTGGAAATATTACGAAGAACCTCGTAACTTTACAAAGTTAGCTTTGAGCGCTGAATTGGAGGGTGTTTATTTGTCATCAATTCCGTCAATTTTGCAGCAAAAAAGTTATCGCATATTTCAAGAAACAAATCAAAAAAAAGATGATATTCTCTATGCCCGTAAAGGTATAGTTGGGCGCATTGGTCCGATCATTGTTCACATTGGTATTGTTGCTATTTTGCTGGGAGGAATTTGGGGAGCAATGACGGGATTCATGGCTCAAGAAATGATTACTAGCGGTGATACATTCCAGGTAAAAAATATTGTTGATGCTGGTGCTTGGTCATCTACAGATGTGTTAAAAGATTGGTCTGTGCGTGTCAATCGCTTTTGGATTGATTACACACCAACGGGGGGGATTGACCAATTTTATTCAGATATGTCTGTATTGAATAATGATGGTCAAGAAGTTAACCATGAGAAAATTTATGTTAACAAACCTCTCCGTTATCATGGTGTCGTTTTCTATCAAACAGATTGGGGAATTTCTAATGTTCGGGTGAGATTAAATAAAAGTCCAATTTTTCAATTACCAATGGTACAATTAGACACCAAAGGTAGAGGGAGAATTTGGGGAACTTGGATTCCGACTAAACCTGATTTAAGTGAAGGTGTTTCCCTATTAGCCAAGGATTTGCAAGGTATGGTATTAATTTATGATGCCCAAGGTAAATTAATTAATACTGTGCGTGCAGGAATGTCTACCCCTGTAAATGGGGTAAATTTACAAATTCTTGATGTCATGGGTAGCACGGGTTTACAAATCAAATTTGATCCTGGTATTCCTATTGTTTATACAGGTTTTGGTTTGTTGATGTTAGGTGTAGTTATGAGTTATTTCTCCCATTCTCAAATTTGGGCTTTACAAAAGGGCGAAACTTTGTATATTGGCGGAAAAACTAACCGCGCTCAAGTTGCATTTGAACAAGAGGTTCTCGCAATTTTAGATCAACTTAGTGCTGTCAATAACGTCAAAAAATCCTAAATTTAAGATCCCCGACTTCTCCAAGAAGTCGGGGATCTGAGAAACTAAATTAAACTGCTGTGAGAAGTTCTGACCGCATTTGTTCAATTAATTGATTTAAATTACCTGTATTCAACCGATAACTTAAAGGGTGGACAATTAACCGGGCTGTACTTTCATACAAAGTCGCAATTTCAATTAAACCATTTTCCTTTAAAGTCTTTCCTGTGGAAACTATGTCAACAATTGCTTCCGACATTCCGGTAATTGGACCTAATTCCACAGAACCGTATAAGGGGACAATTTCTATTGGTAAATCCAAACCTTGGAAATATTCTCGCGCACAATTTACATATTTAGAAGCAACTCGACCATGAGCAGGTAAATCTAAAGGAGATTTGTAGGAACTGGTAGCTTTTACAGCCACAGACATCCGACAATATCCAAATTTTAAATCTACTAATTGGGCAACTTGGGGCTGTTTTTCTCTCAGGACATCGTAGCCGACAATTCCCAATTGTGCCTGACCATATTCTACATAAACAGGTACATCTTGCGCTCGGACTAACAACGCTTTTGCTTGTCCACTGGCATCAGGAATTTGCAATTGGCGGTTGCCTGATTCTAAAAAAGCACTAAAATCTAATCCTACAGATTGTAATATGCGGAGACTAGGTTTAAGTAGTTCCCCTTTTGGTATTGCAACAGTTAACATTCTTTTTTTTGGTATTCTTGATGTGTTTGCAGTTCACTATATTGAGAATATATCTATATTACTCACTACTAACATAATGAAAATTTTATTAGTTGATGATGAAGTCGAACTAACTGACCCTTTAAGTCGTCTGTTAACCCGTGAAGGTTACAGTGTTGATGCTACTGATGATGGAATAAGTGGCAGTAATTTAGCGGCAATAGGCAGTTATGATTTACTGATTTTAGACTGGATGTTACCGGGAAAAACGGGGTTAGAGATTTGTCAGGAATTACGTCGGCAAGGGAAAATAACTCCTGTGCTATTTCTAACGGCAAAAGATACTTTAGATGACAGAGTTCAAGGTTTGGATGCAGGTGCTGATGATTATTTAGTAAAACCTTTTGAATTACGGGAATTACTGGCAAGAGTCCGGGCTTTGTTACGTCGTACTGGCACAGAATCTTATAGTAGTACAAAAGGAAAGTTAGTTGTAGCAGATTTAGAACTTGATATAGAAAATCAAATAGCTTATCGTCACGGAAGAATGATAGAACTCTCTCAAAAAGAAAGTCAGTTGTTACAATACTTCATGGAAAATTCGGGACAATTACTGACTCATGGTCAAATTTTGCAGCATTTATGGCAAAATGAGGAGCAACCTAATAGTAATGTGATTGCGGCTTTAATTCGTCTGTTGCGTCGCAAGGTGGAAGGCGCGGGTGAAACACCAATGATTCATACTGTTTATGGTAAAGGTTATCGTTTTGGGTCTGCTGGAGTAGTAGTCTGTCAACCCGAAAATGACGGGGGGAGAGAGGTGGGGGGGGGAGAGAGGTAGGGGGGGAAGAGAGGTAGGGGGAGAAGAGAGGGAGGGGGGGAG